>JBAYWA010000088.1:0-6864 GCA_041674325.1 Melioribacteraceae bacterium
ACATCAACATCGGAATATTTTGTTACCGGATCAACCTTTTTGGAGCCGAGGTCCTGCAGATAAAGATTGGCTATTCCATTTGTTCTGTCTGATACAAAATATAACTTGTCACCCATCCACATCGGGTAAGCATTCTTTCCCACATAATCAGAAATCGGAGTGAATTCATTTTTTATAAAATCATACATCCAGATATCTACATATTGACCTCCCTTATATCTTTTCCAATAATATTCTTCCACTCCTTTCCGGTTGTAGATCATTTTTGATCCGTCGGAATTGAATGAGCATAATATGCCTCTATCAACCGGCAGTCTTTCGGGTGCCGATCCGTTCCGGTTCACAAAGTACAAACGGGGATCTCTTCCTATTGCGTTTTCAAAACCTGACCTGAAAACGATTTTTTCACCATCCGGCGTCCACGCTACAGTCTGGACACCTCCAGGATTATAAGTCAATCTTTTCGGTTCACCTCCGTTTGACGGGATTAGGTATATATTCGATGAGCCGTCGTAACTTCCGGTAAAAGCAATCCATTTTCCGTCGGGTGAAAATTTTGCGGCGTATTCGATGCCCGGTGCGGTAGTCAGCCTTGTTGCCGAACCGCCGGCGGAACCAACCAGCCACAAATCATCTTCATAAGTAAATACAATTCGGTCATTGTGAATATCCGGATAGCGCATAAAACGTCCCTCAAATCCTGCTGAAATCCGGATACTGAATAAAAAGGAAACTGCCATTGCAAAAAGAAAAATTCGCTTCATATTATCCTCAAAATTGATTTCGATCTTCTAAAAATTAACTAATTGAGTGTAATTATTTTAATTCATTTTTTGAAGAGATGACTTTTAGCCCGACTATGATTCTGTGTAAAAAGGAAATATTTGTGTTAAAATGGAGCACCATTAAAAATGATCCAAAATGAACATTATTAACCGATTGATTGTTCTGATTAAGGTACAAATATTTGTTTTAGATTCTCTCTTATATATATTTGAACATATTTAATTCCACTCAAAAAGGCAAAGCAGATGAGCAAATCTTATGATATAGCCGTTCTTGGCGGAGGCCCGGGCGGTTATGTTGCGGCAATCCGGGCGTCACAATTAGGTTTTAAAACCGTTCTGATAGATAAAGATAATCTGGGCGGAATCTGTCTTAATTGGGGGTGCATTCCAACAAAATCTCTTCTGAAAAATGCCGAAATATATGATTTGATGAAAAATCATGCTTCCGATTTTGGAATTAAAGTCGACGGATTAAGTTTCGATTTCAATAAGATAATTAAAAGAAGCAGGGATATTTCAGACCGGATTACTAAAAATGTGGAGATGCTCGTAAAAAAAAATAAAATAGACCGGATCCGCGGATTCGGAAAATTATCGTCAAAAAGTCAGATTGACATTTATGACAAAGACGGGAAACAATTTGATTCGGTCAAGGCTGATAAAATAATTATAGCTACCGGGGCAAGACCTAAATCGATTCCGGCCGTTCCGGTGGATAGAAAAAATATTATCACATCTACTGAGGCAATGAATCTGCCGGTGCAGCCGAAAGATCTGATTGTGATAGGCGCGGGCGCTATTGGAATTGAATTCGCTTATTTTTATTCTACTATCGGTACAAAGGTTACTGTGATTGAGATGCTTGATCGGATACTACCCGTGGAAGATCAGGAAGTATCAGAAACACTTAGGAAAAGTTTTAAGAAGAGGGGAATCGAAATTTACACATCAGCGGCAGTTCAGAAAGCTGAGGTAAGAGGGGATGAAGTTTTTGTCACAATCGAGAAAGATGGAAAGAAAATTGAACTTAAGGGTGAAAAAGTTTTGAGCGCCATTGGTGTGACCGGGAATGTTGAGGGATTCGGCCTTGAGGAACTCGGTATAGAACTTTTTAAGAATCACATTAAAGTGGATAAGAATAATTATCAGACGAATATTGCCGGAATTTATGCTGTCGGAGATGTGATAGGACCTCCATGGCTCGCTCACGTGGCCTCTTCAGAAGGGATACAGTGTGTTGAGATGATTAAGGGATTAAATCCGCGGCCGGTGAATTATGATAATGTCCCCGGATGTACTTACTGCATTCCCCAGGTTGCAAGCGTCGGAATGACTGAAGCCAAAGCCCGCGAGTCGGGATACGAATTGAAGATTGGCAGATTTCCGTTTATGGCCAGCGTAAAGGCTTTTGCATCAGGAGAGCGGGAGGGATTTGTTAAATTAATCTTTGATTCCAAGTACGGCGAACTTCTCGGTGCCCATATTATAGGACCGGAGGCAACAGAGCTTATAGCGGAACTCACTCTTGCCAAATCCATGGAAGCTACTTTCGAGTCGCTTGTGAAAACTGTTCACGCGCATCCGACTCTGTCGGAATCAATTATGGAAGCGGCGGCTAACGCATATGATGAGTCTATCCATATATAGAAAATTCGATTACTGCGATCTCGGCCTGATTGATTACAAACAGGCGTGGGATCTGCAAAAAGAAATTTTTAACCGACGCCTGCGCAATGAAATTGATGATACGTTTTATCTGCTCGAGCATCCGCATACATATACGCTTGGAAAAGTCTCTGAGAAGAAAAATCTTATCAGCACGGATTCGCAGATGAAGGAATTGGGGATAAGTGTTTATGAAATTGACAGGGGAGGCGATATAACCTATCACGGACCGGGCCAGATAGTCGGTTACCCGATTATTAAACTGAGCGATTGGAAAGAAGATACTCATTTATATTTGCGCGGTCTCGAAGAAGTAATAATTCAAACGTGTCGGGAATACGGAATAGAAACCGAACGAAATCCGAAATATACCGGCGTCTGGATCGGAGAAAGAAAAATTGCGGCGATCGGTATCAAAGTGAGCCGTTGGATAACAATGCACGGCTTTGCTTTTAATGTAAAGACCGATCTGACGTACTTCAACGGAATTATCCCTTGCGGCATTAAAGACAAGGAAGTAACTTCACTTGAGAAAGAAACCGGCGGAGTTGTTAACACTGATGATGTAAAAAATTTACTGATTGAAAAATTCAGAAAGGTATTCGGATATAATACAATTACTGTAAAAGAGAAAAGTCATTATCTGAATAATCTTTTAAGCATTCAATTGTGACCGATTGAAATTCCGGCATGTCTTATCAATGGGACACAAAGACAAAAAGAAATCAAGAAGGTGAAATAAATGGCGAAAGAAAAAATGGAATCTTCGATAGATAAAAGGAACGGCTCTGCACCGACCGGCAAGATTGATTCATTCGGAGGAATGACAAAAGACGAATTGATGAATGTCCTCAGGCTTATGAATCTCTCCCGCACAATGGATAATAAAGTGATGAGCCTTCTCAAACAAGGGAAAGCGTTTTTCCATATCGCCGGTGCTGGCCACGAGGCAACTCAAATTGCCTTTGCGCTTGCGATGGAGAAAGGAACGGATTGGGCATTCCCTTACTACCGGGATATGTGCTTCATGCTGACGCTTGGTGTGAAACCGGAAGATATATTCCTTGGATTCTTAGGCAAAGAGGATGACCCGATGACCGGGGGGAGGCAGATGCCATGCCATTGGACCTCTAAAGAATTTAATGTCCCAACTCAGTCGAGTCCAACAGGCACACAATTCCTCCAGGCGGTAGGCGCCGCAATGGCTATGAGAAAAAAGGGAATTAACGGAGTCGTATATGTGAGCAGCGGCGAAGGCACTACTTCACAGGGAGAGTTTCATGAAGCTGTTAATTGGGCATCGAGGGAAAAATTGCCTGTTGTTTTTGTAATTCAGAATAACAAATGGGCTATCTCTGTCCCGGTTAAAGATCAGACCGGCGGCAAAAATTATTCCGTAAGCGAGATGATGAAAGGCTATGAAAATCTATTAAGGATGGAAGCTGACGGAACCGATTTTCTGCAGATGAATGCGATTGCGCAGTCGGCATTCAAATATGCGCGTCAGGGAAAAGGTCCCGTACTGGTTGAAGCCCATGTGGTGAGGCTGATGTCGCATTCATCATCTGACGATCAGAAAAAATACCGCCCGGAAGATTCACTAAAAGATGATCTTAAAAAAGATCCGATGGAATTGTTCGCTGACATTTTAATGAAAAAAGAGATTCTGACAGAACTTGCCTATGATGAATTTAAAAAAGAGATTCATCATCACGTAAATGAAACGGCGGATTGGGCATTAAAACAGGAAGATCCGAAACCTGAATCAGCTTTAAGATTTGTGCTTGACGAATCCGGGAAGAAAGACCGTATTGAATATGAAAAGCTGACTCATGAGGGAAAACCTGTTGTTCTGGTTGACGCTGTTAATCACGCATTGCGCGAGGAGATGGAACGTAATAATAAAATTTACCTCTTCGGAGAGGATGTGGCTGATGGCAAAGGAGGGGTATTCACCGCTACCAGAGGTCTCTCTACGGCATTCGGTGAGGAGAGGGTTTTCAATTCCCCTCTTGCTGAAGCAAGTATAACGGGACTCGCGATTGGGATGGCATTGAGCGGATTAAAACCGTGCATTGAAATTCAATTCGGCGATTATATCTGGCCGGCTTTCATCCAGTTCCGCGATGAAATGGTGATGTACCGGTACCGTTCCAATAATCTTTTTGAAGCACCCGTAGTAACACGCGTAGCAGTAGGCGGATATATCCACGGCGGATTGTATCACAGTCAGAATATTGAAGGATTTTTTTCGCATATGCCCGGACTGCTAATAGCATACCCTTCCAATGCGGCCGATGCAAAGGGATTGCTAAAAACGGCGCTAAGGTTAAATGATCCGGTTCTGTTTCTTGAGCATAAAGGATTATACAGGCAGAGTTATTCTTCATCACCCGAACCGGATTCGGATTATCTCCTGCCGTTCGGAAAGGCAAAAATAGTCAGAGAGGGGAACGACCTTTCAATAATCACTTACGGCGCAATGGTGCACGAATCAAATTTTGCGGTAAAAAAACTTGAAGAAGAAGGGTATTCGGTTGAGATAATTGACTTAAGAACAATCGCGCCGCTCGATGTGGAGACTATCTATCAGTCTGTAAAGAAAACTGGTAAAGCGATAGTTATACATGAAGATACTATTACAGCCGGATTCGGCGCTGAAATCGCGGCGCTTATTTCGGAAAATTGTTTCCAGTCGCTTGATGGTCCGGTTAGAAGAATCGGGGCTGCCGATGCACCGATCCCATATCATCCCAATCTTGAATATGCCGTTCTTCCTACGAGGGAGAAAATTTATAACTCTGTGAAAAATTTGCTGGAGTATTAGTTATCCGGGATGAACAAAGCAATTGGTATTATAAATCAAATTGATAAATTTCGGGTCGTCATTCAGGATTACCCGGTAACCTTAAAGAGGTTAAAGAAATGAAAGTAGATATTGTAATGCCCAAAATGGGCGAGAGCATCAATGAAGGCACCTTAATCAAATGGCACAAGAAAAAAGGGGATCGGGTTGCTAAAGATGAGATAATTTATGAGATCAGCACCGATAAAGTCGATACTGAAATTCCCTCTTCGGAGGACGGCATTCTGGCTGATATAAAAGTTTTTGAACAGGAGACTGTGCTTGTGGGAACGGTTGTTGCCGTGATAGAGACCGGCGGTGAATCTGCCGCGGTGCCGGCAGTTGAGGAACCGGTTGAAGTCCCTTCCACAACCCAGGTGGGCGGTGAATTGATCGATGTGCCGATGCCTAAAATGGGTGAATCAATTATGGAAGGCACTATACTCAAATGGCATAAAAATGTTGGCGATAAAGTAAACCGTGATGAGATAATTTTTGAAATAAGCACCGACAAGGTCGATACGGAAGTTCCTTCTCCCGCAGACGGAGTGCTGAGGGAGATTCTATTCGGAGTTAATGAAACCGTTCCCGTGGGAGTTGCCGTTGCCAGAATCTCGACGACCGGCGGTATCGTAAAACCTAAATCCGAATTAAAGGAAGAAAAGGAAAGTATCCCGGAATCCGTTTCTGAAATCAGGAAGGCTGAAATTCCTAAATTATCAAACGCAGAATCTAACCTGTTTTATTCTCCGCTGGTATTAAATATTGCCCGGATCGAGGGGATATCGATGAGTGAACTTGAAACCATACTCGGAACCGGCACCGGGGGAAGGATTACAAAAAATGATCTTCTAAGATACGTTCAGACACGGGAGAAGAGAAAGGGGCTCGGATCGAGATTGAAACGGGAGGAAATTCCGGCTCCGCTTAAAACTGAGATAGTTGCTTCACCATCGGGTCAGCGGACTGAGATCATTCCTATGGACAATATCCGTCAGCGGATAATGAACCATATGGTAAACAGCAGGGATACATCTGTGCATGTTACCGCTATACTCGAAGTTGATATGTCTCTTATTTATAATTTTATTGAAAGGAACCGGGATTCTTATTCAGCGAATGAAGGGATTAAACTAACTTATATGCCGTTTATCTCATTTGCCGTTATCAAGGGACTTAAAGAATTTCCGCTGATGAATGCGTCGGTAGAGGGTAATAATATTGTGATGAAACGGTTTATCAATTTAGGTATCGCTGTAGCTGTGGAACCTAACGGACTGATAGTGCCGAATATTAAAAATGCGGATGAAAAAAATATACGCGGTCTGGCCAGGGCAATAGGAGATATCGGAATCCGCGCAAGAACAAAGAAACTGACCGCGGATGATGTGACGGACGGGACATTCACAATTACAAATTACGGTGTATTCGGCTCCCTTTTCGGAACACCCATCATAAATCAGCCGGAAGTAGGCATTCTGGGCGTAGGAGCCGTAACAAAGAAACCGGTTGTAGTTGAGAATGACGGAACAGAAAGTATAGCAATCAAGCCGATGATGTATCTAT
>JBAYWA010000089.1:0-6801 GCA_041674325.1 Melioribacteraceae bacterium
CCAGCACGCCTTTGAATTTCGGATTTTCCAGAATGAATAATGCCAGCGGTTCAAGTCCTTTTGCCTTTGCGATCGTTCCGCGCGTTTTGCGTTTCGGCTTATAGGGGAGATATAGATCCTCAACCTCCTGAAGTTTTACAGAAGCTAAAATTTTATCGCGAAGTTCATCCGTAAGCTTTCCCTGTTCCTCAATGCTTTTAAGAACCGTAACTTTTCTCTCTTCGAGTATTGTCAGGTATCCGAAACGGTCTTCTATCTGACGGAGATAATCTTCGTCTAAACCTCCAGTATGTTCTTTTCTGTACCTTGCTATGAAAGGGACGGTTGCTCCCTCACTGAATAAATCTATTACCGAGTTGACCTGCTTTTCCTGTACGTTTAATTCTTTCGCTATGACTAAAGGGATATTCATTTAAAATCCGAATTATTGAATTTGTAAATCACGTGTATATTCATAAGAATATCCACTTGATTAAGATGAGATATTTTTAATGGTAGAAAAAAAATTGCAGAGGCACTTAAAGACGCGCAATCTATCCGTACAACTCCGTTTCCACTAATTCGCAGATTATATGTGCGACGGTTATATGGCCTTCCTGAATCCGCTGTGTGTTTGAGGACGGGATCACAATCGGCAGATCAACAATATCCTTAAGTTTCCCGCCGCTTCCGCCTAGAAATCCCACGACAAACATTTTTTTCTCATGAGCTTTTTCTACGGCTTTTATGATATTTTGAGAGTTCCCGCTGGTTGAAATAGCGATCAGAATATCCCCTTCGTTCCCGAGTCCTTCTACGTTACGCGCGTATACATTTTCAAATCCGATGTCATTTCCGCCGGCGGTCAGATTGGAGCTGTCGGTAGTCAGTGCAATTGCAGGCAGAGCAGGGCGCTGTACATGGTGGCTCAGGCGTATCATAAATTCCGCGGCAATATGCTGGCTGTCCGCCGCGCTTCCGCCGTTTCCGCATAAAAGAAGCTTCTTTCCGTTTCTGAAAGCATCCGCAATTCCGTGAACTGCGACCAGGATTTCCGCCTTGCAGGCGCTCTCCATCTTTAATTTGACATCACTGCTCTCCTTAAGAGAATCGGCTATAAATTTTTCCTTATCCAAAATTTCCTCATCAGAGTGTATGGTCAAAAATAATAAAGTTTGGCCTTATTCTCTTCTCTCGAATGAAACAAAATTTGATTGTTCCTAAAACCTACATTCACTAAGTTTGCCCAACACTTTTAACCATGAGACACGGAAAATGAATGACTAAAACAAAACTATTTTGGATTATTGCCACTATAATTACTCTGCTCTCGGCAACTTATCAGCGAGTTACCGGTCCAACTTACCCGCTTTCCGGCAAAGCTCAGATAGAGAATAAATTAATAAGTTATAAATTTGAACGCAGTCACGACACAGATTCAGATTATATTTTAAGCATTGAGGCGGGCGATAGAACAATTAAGGGCATCTTATTCTGGCGCAGATACAAATTCGATAAAAGTTTCACTCCGATAGAGATGAAACCGGGCGGATCAAATCATCTGGAAGCCACAATCCCAAGACAAATGGCAGCGGGAAAAATTGAATATTATGTCAAATTGTACCGCCGCGATTCCGCAATTAATTTGCCGGAGGATAGTCATGTGGTTATTCGGTTTAAAGATCCCGTTCCAATCTGGATTCTGATTCCTCATGTTCTGGCAATGTTTATCTCAATGTTATTAGCTACGCGCACTGGATTGGAATTTTTTAATAAAGAACCCAAATTGAAAAAATATACTCTTCTGACGATTGGAGTACTATTTGTAGGGGGATTTATACTGGGACCCATTATGCAAAAATTTGCATTTGGAGAATTTTGGACGGGAATTCCATTCGGTTTTGATTTGACCGACAATAAAACTTTGATTGCTATGGCTGGATGGCTGATCGCGTTATTTATGCTCAACAAATCCGCCAACCCCAAACGCTGGGTGCTGTTTGCATCAATCCTCATGCTTCTGGTCTATATGATTCCGCACAGCGTGCTGGGTTCCGAACTCGACTATAACAAAACAGAAAAAGAAAACCAACTGATAGAAGATACCCAACGAAAATAATATTGTTGCTTAATAAGGAGCCGACTAATGAGTTCAGAACAAAAACCAACAAACGGCGGATTGCCGTCGAACGCTTACACAGAACTGAAACAGGGTGAGGAATATCTCCCTATTATGTCACCTCATATTGCATTCCCGGAAGTAACCCCTTATTCCGTAATTACTGGACTTGTTATGGCGGTTATATTTTCCGCGGCGGCGGCCTATCTGGGATTGAAAGTAGGACAGGTTTTTGAAGCCGCCATTCCTATTGCCATTCTCGCCGTTGGATTAACTACAATGCTCGGCAAAAAAGGGGGAATGGGACAGAATGTAATTATCCAGTCAATCGGTTCATCTTCCGGCGCGGTGGTTGCCGGCGCAATCTTTACACTTCCCGGAATCTATATTCTTGGTCTTCAGGCTACTTTTTTCCAGATGTTCTTCGCGTCGATGCTCGGAGGATTTTTGGGAATACTTTTCCTTGTCCCCTTTCGAAAATATTTCGTTTCCGAGATGCACGGAAAACTTCCATTCCCGGAAGGCACGGCGACAACCGAAATTCTGGTTGCAGGGGAAAAAGGAGGCAAGCAGGCGCTTATTCTTGTTGTGAGCGGATTGATTGGCGGCATTTATGATTTTCTAGTGGCTACTTTCGGAACCTGGTCGGAAATCTTTACTTCCAGAGTAATTGGAGTGGGAGAAGTGCTCGCAGATAAATTTAAACTGGTCTTCAGATTGAATACAAGCGCGGCAGTGGTAGGAT
This sequence comes from Melioribacteraceae bacterium, assembly GCA_041674325.1. GTDB lineage: Bacteria > Bacteroidota > Ignavibacteria > Ignavibacteriales > Melioribacteraceae > Fen-1258. The sequence goes on from JBAYWA010000089.1 coordinate 2,844, forward strand.
TAGGATATGTAATAGGACTGAAATACTCTACAATTATTGTCGCCGGTTCTTTTCTCTCATATTTTGTCTTTGTGCCTCTTATCTCTTACTTCGGAGCTGACCTTACAGTTACAATCGGCTCGGGTGTAACACTTCTTATAAAGGATATGTCCCCTGAATTGATCTTCAGAAATTATGTCCGCCACATAGGTATTGGCGCTATAGCAATGGCGGGATTCATCGGTATAGTCAGATCGTCATCCGTTATCCGCTCGGCGATTTCACTTGCGGTTAAGGAAATTTTGGGTGGAAAAAATATAGAGAGTGCCGCACTTCGCACGCAACGCGATCTGTCAATGAAAGTAATTGTGATCGGCATTATTATTACTGCCGTTGTTCTGTTTTTGTTTTTCCAGTTCGGTGTGGTTTTTAATTTTACACACGCTCTTGTCGGACTGGCGATTGTTATGATTATGTCGTTCCTCTTTACAACCGTCGCGGCAAATGCTATTGCTATTACAGGCAATAATCCCGTTTCCGGAATGACTCTGATGACTCTGGTTCTTTCTTCTATTATTCTGGTCTCGGTTGGACTATCCGGTGCAACCGGAATGGTATCAGCATTGATTATAGGCGGGGTCGTTTGCACGGCTTTATCTGTCGCGGGCTCATTTGTCACCGATCTGAAGATCGGCTACTGGCTCGGCTCATCTCCCTATAAACAGGAAAAATGGAAATTTGTCGGGGCTATTATTTCGGCTGCCACAGTCGTATGGATAATCGCTCTGCTCGATAAGATTTACGGATTTGCCGGCGGCGGTCTTGCCGCGCCACAGGCAAATGCGATGGCAGCAATCATACAGCCGCTCATGTCTAATCAGCCGGCCCCATGGATGCTTTATATTGCAGGGGCAGTTATATCGCTCTTATTAGTGATGATTAAAGTGCCGGTTCTGGCTTTCGCGTTGGGAATGTATCTGCCGCAGGAAATTAATACACCTCTCTTAGTAGGCGGATTGATTGCTCATTATGTCTCCACCAGAAGCAAAGATGAAGGATTAAATAATGCGCGCCGTGAAAGAGGAACATTGATAGCCTCCGGATTCATTGCCGGCGGCGCTCTTATGGGAGTTGTAAGCGTTATTATCCGCTCTACCGGCGCAAACTGGCTTATGACCGAATGGTTCGAATCAAATTCAGCTGAAGTTTTATCATTCGTGATGTTCGCGCTTCTCTGTCTTTACACTATATGGGATTCGATGAGAGCTAAGAAAGAAGCCTGACACCGTTTTTTAGATAAGCACCCCCGTCTCTCCGGGGGTGCTGGTTTATTACCGGAAATGAGAAGAAATATTTGCACCATAAAACCATTCCGCGAAAAAGAGTTATTTCATAATTTTTGACCCATCCATTTGCTAATTTTAAAGGAGTAAAAATGAAGCACCTTTTCAGAATTTTGTTAATAATTATGGCGGTTACAATGACATCTGGATTTTCATTCGCGCAAAACACCGAACGTAAAGATGTACCGGATAAATTCAAGTGGGATAATTCCATTCTCTATAATAGTATTGACGAGTGGCAGGAAGACCGTCTTTCAATTGAAAAACAGATTGAAAAACTGAAAACTTTTAAAGGGAAGATGGGAAGCGGCTCCGAAAGTTTTTATTCTGCTTTAAGACTTTATTTCGATATCTATAAGAATTTTTATAGACTTTCCGATTATTCTTTCCGTGTGGCAGATGAGGATCTGCGTGTGAGTTCGGCACAGGCTGTTAACCAGCAGGCAACCCTTCTCGGCACTCAGTTCGGCGAAGCGGCTTCTTTCATTAATCCGGAAATCTTACAGATAGGTAAGGAGAAGATTGATAAATTCTTTGCAGAAAAGAAAGAACTAAACGAGTTCAAATTTTTCGTTGAGGATATACTCAGACTCCGCGATCATACTCTCAGCGCGCGTGAAGAGGAAATTCTGGCAAGCGCCGGAATGATTACCTCAACTCCCAACGAAGTGTACGGGATTTTTGATAATGCCGAAAAACCGAACGCAAAGGTAAAACTCTCAACCGGAGAGGAAGTCGAATTGAATTCCTCTGCTTTTACAAAGTATAGAACTGTTCCCAACAGGGCGGACAGAGAATTAGTTATGCGTTCCACTTTTGAGAACTACCGCAAATTCCGGAATACTATAGGCGCTAATCTGGCGGGAAAGATCAGAGCCGATTATTTCTATGCGAAAAACCGGAAATATAAAACCGTCCTGGAAAGCTCACTCAATGGAAACAAAATTCCCGCATCTGTTTACGAAAATCTGATAAGCCAGATACATAAAAATCTTCCTACACTTCACCGCTTCCTGAAATTAAAAGCAAAAATGCTCGGAATCGATCAGCTGCATTATTACGATCTTTACACTCCTCTAGTCAAATCCGTCGATTTTAAATTCACTATTGAGGAAGGGCAGAAACTTCTTCTTGATGTATTCAAACCGATGGGTGATGAATATGTAACAACCGTAGAGAAAGCATTCAATGAAAGATGGATCGATTACGCGCCTACAACCGGAAAGAGAAGCGGAGCTTATTCTTCCGGCGCACAGTACGATAAGCATCCGTACATTCTGATGAATTGGACGGATGATTACGAATCTGTTTCAACGCTCACACACGAGCTGGGACATACAATGCACAGCTATTTTTCAAATAAGAATCAGTCCTTTGTTGATGCACAGTATGCTACATTCGTGGCCGAGATTGCCTCTACAATTAACGAGACTCTTTTAAACAATTACATGGTGGAGAAGGTAAAAACGAATGAAGAAAAACTCTATCTGCTCGGTTCCTATCTCGACCTTCTACGCACCACAATATTTCGCCAGACCTCTTTCGCGGAGTTCGAACTGGAACTTCATAAGCGGATGGAGAACGGAGAACCGCTGACGGGCGAGGATATGAGTTCAATTTATTATGAGATTGTTAAAAAATATTATGGAAATGATCAAGGCGCCTGCATCGTGGATGAGTACGTAGCAAATGAATGGGCTTACATTCCTCATTTTGTTAATTACACGTATTACGTCTATCAGTATTCGACATCATTAATCTATGCAACCGCATTTGCCGAAAAGATAATTAACGAAGGGAAACCCGCGGTCGGCAGATTCTACAATATTTTAAATGGGGGTTCGTCAGATTACCCTATCGAATTGATTAAAAAAGCCGGTCTGGATCCCCTTTCTTCAGAGGCATTCGATCTGACAATGGCCAAGATGAATAAAGTTATGGATCAGATGGAATCCATACTTAAAGAATCGGAGAGGAAGTAGCGGCAGCACTCAGGCTGTATGGAGACTTTGTTCACCGACTGATTTCACCGGCCGGACTCTTAATTCCGGCCTCTTCTCTTTTTACTGAAGTGAATTTATTGTACGGTTTTTTGACTTTCGGAAAATCAGCAAAAAACAGAATGTTATTTTAGACGCAGCCGTTTTTTTATAAAATTTCAAAACATTTTAGAATTGATCGGCATAAATAACTATCTTTTGCGCACTATTTTTATCCATAATATATGAAGGACGGCAAATGCACTCAATCAAGAAGACATCATTGTTTGCTATAATTATTCTGCTCGCACTGAGCACAATCAGTTTTTCCCAGACCCCTGTTACCATTGGAGATAATGCACCCGCTTTAAAAGTCTCCAAATGGGTTAAAGGAACAGCTGTTGAGAAGTTTGAAAAAGGTAATTTTTATGTGGTCGAATTCTGGGCCACATGGTGCGGACCGTGCAAGCAGAGCATTCCGCATCTGACAGAATTAGCAGATAAATATAAAGGGAAAGTAACATTCATCGGAGCGGATGTCTGGGAACGCCCGCAGCCGGGACAAGATCTGAATAAAATGGTCGCGGATTTCGTTGCGGAGATGGGCGATAAGATGAATTATAATGTCTGCATGGATACCGAAGATCAGCATATGGC
>JBAYWA010000090.1:0-6794 GCA_041674325.1 Melioribacteraceae bacterium
ATAGATTTTGCGGTGATTGATACATTCGTAATTCCGAATGTCCATCCGGATATTTTCCCGGCATTGTCGGGGCACTCGAATGTAAATCTGCTCGAGGCGCTCGGCATAATTGAATCTTTCTCAGTAGCTTCACTAATTGAGGGAGCCGATGCCGCTGTTAAATCGGCTAGTGTGAGGATAATCGAGATCCGGCTGGCGATGGCATTAGGCGGTAAAGCATTCTGTACTCTCACGGGTGAGGTCGCGGCTGTTTCAAGCGCGGTAGAGGCCGGAGCTAAAGTCATTTCGGATAAAGGTCTTCTTGTTAATAAAGTAGTCATTCCGCAGCCTCGTCCGGAGTTACTGAGCGAAATGATCTGAGATAAGCAATCACTTCACATCCGAACGTTTATTCAGGCTGGATTTTCATTCTAACGTCCTCCGTTTTATTACCTAAAAAATTAATTAGTAAAACTAACAATAAATCTTCCGGGCGGGTTCTGTATCAATTTCCATGTTGATAAATCTCTGGCGGCGTGATCCTTTAAGAACAACAAAACATTACTCCGGATAAAATGATAGAACGAATTAGGCCTACATTTCCTCCATACGCGGGTAGTAAATAGTGTTAGAAAAACAGAACAATATTATTGTTTAATTCCTAGCGACTTTATTCAGTATGCGGCAATACATTCAATTTCAATAAGCACGTCCTTAGGAATCCTTGCCGCCTGAACGGTCGATCTGGCGGGTTTATGCGAACCGAATTCCTCTCCATATATTGCATTCATCTTTCCGAAATCGTCCAAATTTTTCATAAATACGGTACACTTAACAACATTCTGCAATGTCAGATTCCCGGCTTTAAGTACCGCTTTAATATTCCTGAATACCTGACGGGTCTGCAATTCAATATTGTCTCCGGATATCTGCATTGTTGCCGGATCCAGAGGTATCTGCCCGGATAGAAAGAGAAAAGAGCCTGTTTTAATTGCCTGAGAGTATGGGCCTATTGCCTCGGGGGCTTCGGTCGTTGAAACAATCTTAAGCTGGGCAGTAATTAAATTTGATGACGTTAAAAAAAATAGGGATGTAAATAATACTGACAGAAGCTTGATCTGACCGGCTGATGAATTATCTTTCATAAAAAATCCTCATTAATATAGTATTCAATATGGGAATGATTTGTTAATTTATCAATCAGCTAATAGAGTATATAAGGGTATGGTAAGAAAACAGGTGTATTATAAAAATTTATGTAAAGGTTTGTACGGTAATTAATTTTGAATTTTTTTTCGCTATCAGTTCACAAGAGGGAATAAATAATGACATTAAAAGAAAAATACGGCGAATGGGCGCTTATAACCGGTGCGTCATCCGGAATAGGAGAGGGCTTTGCGAGAAGACTCGCTGCGGAAAAGATTAATCTGATTCTGGTCGCGCGCAGAATCGACAGATTAAATAATATCGCATCTGAATTGACTTCCAAATTTAAAATTCAGGCAATCCCTGCCCCAATCGACCTCTCTAAAGCGGATTTTATGGAGGACCTTAAAATTTATCTTGAAGGCAGGGCTATTTCGATACTGATTAATAATGCCGGATTCGGTTATAACGGAGAGTTTGTAAAAGCTGAGATAAAAAATCAGAGAGATATGGTAATGGTAAATTGTCTGGCTCCAGTCCTCCTTACGCACTATATCCTGCAGGATATGGTACAAAGGAAAAAAGGTGCAATTATTTTCCTTGGAAGTCTGGTCGGTTACCAGCCAACTCCGTTTACAACTTTATATTCTGCCACAAAGGCATTCAATCTTTTTATGGGAGAGGGGCTCTGGTATGAATTAAAAAAAAATAATATCGACCTACTTTCGCTTAATCCGGGCGGCACGAATACTGAATTTCAGAAGGTTGCCAATACTTCTGCTGGTCCGGTTCCGAGAAGTGTAGATCAGGTTGTAGAGACAGCGCTTAATAATCTGGGAGGCAGGATAAGCGTAGTAGACGGCTTTATCAATAAAGTGGTTTCGTTTGTTCCCAGATTTCTGACAAGAAGATTAACTGTGCGGATCGCGGGAAGAATAAGAACAAAATATTATACTTAAACTAAAGAGCCTATTAATTTTTAAAATTTAAAAATCCCTCTTCAAAGAATTGAATCCGATTTTAATGAAAATACCTGTTAGCAGGAGAGATGTTAGAATTACAGGGATCATTATTTCGTAGAATGAGTTCAGACTTATCTGCTTTTTGAGCATGATTGAGAGAAACATACTGCTTAGAGGTCTGAATAATATCACTACCAGAAACAGCATGAGAACTATATTTATTAAAAATGAGAGAGAGGCGCCCTGCGATGAGGATATTCTGATCGGATTCTTCTCCCTGAAATTTGCGTAGATTCCACCCATCCCCAGATTAATAGAAATGATAGCCAGTGTTGCAAAAACAGTTAGTGTTACTGCAATGAGTGTAAGTTCAATCCCGAAATTCGCGTTGGAGAAATAGCTTAAACCGATGCCGGCGGCAACTATTATTACTGTATACACCGCAGCTCTGTTGATTAATAATTGAGATGGATTTACAGGAGCCGATTTTATTCTCCAGTACCCCTGCCCTTCAAGACTTATAAGAGGGAAGATAAATCTAAGCGACAAAGTAGACACGAAAAGAAGATTAAAAATGAATATTGAGCAATAGATCATCGTTTGCAGGTAATAATTGCCGATCCCCGCAAATTTTATTCCGGATATGCTTATAATAAAAATAAGTATCAGAAAGAATAATACCAGTGAATGAATGACCTGAGCTGGTTCTCTGAAAAACATTAAGAACTCTCTTCTGAAGAACGCGTCCTGCAGAGGCGATAAAAATTTATTTTTACTAAATGAAAAGTATGAATTTTCTTTTTGACGGTTTCTCTTCAGCTCTGTGCCTATATTCAGATCTAAAAGCCAGGTACTGAGATACCATTTATGCCCCATGAACATCAATACCGCAAAAAGAAGAAGTGTCAGGCCAATTTGATATGTAAGATAGAGGAGGGAATTAGTGTAATCACTTTTTACTAAATAAAAAGCAGACTGAGAGAGCCACTCATTCGGAAGATATTTTGAGATTGAAGGGATCAAATCACTCAGATAAAGATCTTTCGAAAAAGAGGGGTAGTACTTCATTACCGTTGTAACCAGCAGCTTTGGTGAATTCATCCTGAAGAAGAGGAGTATCGTTAGAATGTATAATGTGACCAGAATAAAGATGACTCGCTTGAAGCCGAATCTGTTGGACAGCTGAATCAGGATCATTAAAATAATTACTCCTAAAGAAGCTGCGCTTAACATAAACGCAAGTGAATTCACCAGAAGAAGCAGGAATGCGACGTGTCCCAAATTAAAATAACTGACATATCCGGCAATTACTGAAATGATAATCATAAACAGGGTCGAAGAACTGTAGAAAAAATTATCCAGGTATTTAACAGCGAATATTTTAACGGGGATCAGAGGCTTTGTAAGAAGATAGGTCACTTCAGTCGATCTGTACAAAGTGGAGTACGAAACTATGATATTTCCGATATTTATAGAGATAAACAATATGTAGAATATTATCGAGATAAATTGATGCAGAAGAAACAGCCCGACTTTAATATCTATGATTAAAAACGAAATAAATTTCTGGATGAAGAAAAAAGATGCTGCGGCAAAACCCAGATAAATGATGCTGCCGGATATATTTTTTATTGAATTGCTAAAAGTAAGTTTTGATTCAAGTCTTAAAAAAGCAATGAGTTTGAATTTCAGAATGTGAATGATCTGATTCATCTGTCATTCTTCGGCGGTTAACTGGATAAAGAGTTCCTCGATATTTTTATTTTGCTCATTAATCAGTAATCGAAGAGCATCTATTGAGTCCCTGAAAATCAGATTGCCCCTGTTGATAATCCCAACGTGTGTGCATATTTCGTCAACCACATTCAGACTGTGAGTCGACATGAAAACTGTAGTCCCGTTTTTTGCGATTGTTTTTAATATATTCTTGACATCGAAAGCGCTTTGAGGATCAAGGCCTACCATCGGTTCATCAATTATTAGAAATTCTGGTTCGTGGAGGAGTGCAGAAGCTATTACAATGCGCTGGCGCATCCCCTGAGAGTATTCCTCGCTCCGTTTGTCAATCCAATCCCCGATTTTCAATTTATCAGAAATCTGCGAGATATTTCTGCGGATTAATTCAATCGGGAGATTAAATAATCCGCCGCTGAACTCGAGAAATTCACGCCCTGTGAGCTTATCATAAAGAAAAGGCTGATCGGGAATAAAACCGATCTTTCGTTTTGTTTCTATCGGGTTTTCCCAGACATCCATCCCGTCCAGAATAATTTTGCCGGAAGTGGGATAGAGGAGACCGGTGATCATTTTAATGGTTGTAGTTTTTCCGGCTCCGTTAGGACCCAGAAATCCGAACAGTTCTCCTTTTTCGATTTCGAGATTAATTTTATTTACAGCCGTGAAATTCCCGAAGGATTTTTCGAGATTGATTAATTTTAACATAGAGCCTTTGGGATAGGATACCGTATTATATCTTTATTTTCTGGACATCATCCAATGTGATAGTTCTAAGATCCACATCATCCTGCTCAAATATGTTGAATATTCTCTCTTCCTGATTAGTGATGGCAGAGTAAAGGATGTTTTTTGCGAGATTTCCGTTTTGGGAACCTGTTTCTTTTTTTAAACTTAGGTTTTGAAAGATATCCAATAATTCCTGAAGCGCTCCTTCATCGAGAGCATAGCCGTTCTTTTCCGCGATATCGGCGGCAATGGATAAAAGCTGCATCGGTGAATAATCTTCAAACAAGAATGTATTAGGGAAATAGGATGATAAGCCGGGATTCAACTTCAATATTTTCTTCATCTCGTCACTGTTGCCGGAAAGAATCACAAATAACCTGCCCCGGTAATCCTGCATCCGTTTCAGGATGCTCTCTACCGCTTCCTGACCGTAATTATTTTCTTTGACGAATAAATTATTTGCATCGTTAATAAAGAGAGTGCCGTCCAAAGCCTGCTGAATGATCTTATCGGTTTTTACTCTGGTCTGGTCCTGGTATCCCGCGACTAAATCCGCTCTTTCAACTTCAACAAAATGCCCCTTCTGCAGAATTCCGAGTTCGTTGAATATTCTGCTCATAAGTTTGGCGACCGTTCGTTTTCCTGTACCGGCATTCCCAATGAAAATAGAATGAAGATTGCGATCGACCGACTGGAGCCCCCTCTCTTTCTTGAGTTGTGATATTTTTGCAAAGCTGATAAGCTTATAAATATCCTGTTTTACATTATCAAGCCCGATCAGCTTATTCAATTCGTCTATATATTCCTGGAGTTTCAGAGGATCGCCGTGAACTTCAAATTGTTTGGCTTCAACATCTCGGTTCAGAACATCTTCTATATCAGTTAGTGTAATAGTATTAAGACTCTCCTCGTTGCGATCGTCCGCTGGAATATCCGAAAGCCGGAGAAGCATTTTTTGACGTACTGAGTCAAGAATATTTCTTACAATTCTGGCATTGCCGAATTTCTTATCCCGTTCTCTGTAGAGGTCTTCAAAGTGTCTTGACAACTTATTATCGGCCTCTCCGGAGAGAGTTTTCTTTTCATTTATCAGAGTCCGGTGTGCAATTTCCATCAGTTCGGCGGGGGAGTAATCCTCAAATGTAAATGACTTGCTGAAACGCGATTGGATTCCGGGATTACTGGCTACGAAACGGTTCATCTCTTCGGTATATCCGGCTGAAATTACGATGAATTTGCCCCGGTCGTCTTCCATTCTTTTAAGGAGAATATCAATTGCCTCTTTGCCGAAATCGCTCCCTGAATCGTTCTGTTTGACAAGTGCATAGGCCTCGTCGATAAATAGTATTCCTCCCAGTGATTTATCAATAAGACTGGTGGTTTTTTCGGCAGTCTGACCTACATATCCCGCGACAAGTCCCTGCCTGTCCGTTTCCACCAGATGCCCCTTGGATAAGATTCCCAACGCGGAGTAGATGCGTGCAAAGATCCTTGCTACAGTTGTTTTGCCGGTACCGGGATTCCCGAGAAACAAAATATGGTCGTTAAAAATTTTCTTTATATCCTCGCCCTGTTCCGAGAAATAGTGAGCGAGTTTTACCATATCATTGATCTCTTTTTTTACAGACAATAAACCGACAAGGCTGTTAAGTTCAGCCAACGCTTCGCTCAACGCTTCTTCATTAATCGGAATAGAGACAGTTCTTGAATTGCGTTTTGTCAATGTAGCTCTTATCACGTCCGCATTGAATGTGGTGATAAGTTCTTTTGATCTTTCGCCCTCTTTAAATTCAAGGGCGAGCTTACCGAGATTTCGTTTTGCGTCTTCAAAAAGCTTTCTCACAAGCCGGGCATTTCCGAATGATTTATCCCTGGACCTGTAAAGTGAGATAAATTCTTTTTTTAAGATATCTTCGGCTTCAGGAGTAAGTTTATATTCCTCCTTCATTAGAAGCGATTTGAAGATAATTATTAATTCATCAGGCGAGTAATCCTCAAAAACAAACGTCTGAGAAAAACGGGATTTTAAACCTGGATTCGAATTTAGAAATGATTCCATCTCCTCAGGATAGCCGGCAACTATGACAACAAATTCTCCTTTTCTGTCCTCCATTCTTTTCAGAAGTATATCTATAGCTTCCTGCCCGAAATCCTGGGATCCACCTTTTTTAACTAGCGTGTATGCCTCATCGATAAATAACACACCGCCTATAGCATCTCTTATTATCTTTTCTGTCTTCTGTG
>JBAYWA010000091.1:0-6785 GCA_041674325.1 Melioribacteraceae bacterium
ACAACCGTAGTTGACGGGACCGGAGAAAAACAATCGGAGAAGTATCAGTCTTATATGCGGTCCGAAATGAGGGCTACGGCCGAGAAAAATAACCGCCGTACAGACATAGCCCAGGGAATGGTGGATGAAACGATAGTTGTTGCGGATCTTAATGATGATGAGAAGAAGCTTATAACGCTGACTTCGGAGGAAGCGGTAAAATATAAGATGGCTGATACTGTGCTCGCGGAATTGGCTGATGTGGAGAAGTTGTACGGCTCCGAAAATGCCGAATTAGTCACAATAGAATCCAACTGGGCTGAAGATCTGGTGCGGTTTCTCAACCATCCTGTGGTATCAACGCTGCTTATCCTTATAGGGATGTTCGGAATAATAACTGAGATTAAAATGGGCGTGTGGGGAGTACCAGGAACTGTAGCGGTAGTAGCTCTGGCGCTTTTTTTCGGATCAGGTTACCTGCTCGATCTGGCTTCGCTGCTTGAAATAATAATTTTCATTCTCGGTGTAATTCTTTTATTACTGGAAATCTTTGTAATTCCGGGATTCGGAATAGTGGGAATTATCGGAATTCTATTTATGATTGCCGGACTCTTCTTCGGCCTGGTCTCCGATTTCGGAATGAATGATTATTCGATATTATCGGACGCGATAACTCAATTGGCTGCGGTATTTGTTCTTTCGGCAATTTTCATATTCGTTCTATCGAAATTATTGCCAAAATCCACACTATGGAATAAGTTGATTCTTCAGGCCGATATTTCCTACAGATCCGGCTATGCGGCCAATCAGTCTTTTGAACATCTTGTAGGGGCGGATGGCGTAGCTCTTACTACTTTACGTCCGGCCGGCAGCGCAATTATCAACGGTCAGATGATAGATGTTGTTACCGAAGGAGATTATATAGACCATGATTCCAAAATTGTTGTTAAGGCAGTAGAAGGTTCTAAAGTTGTTGTGGGATTAAAAGAATGATCTGAGGAGATATAAATCTAAATTATAAAGGGTCCCGTTTTCTGCGGGACCCATCATTTTAAAGATTACAATAATTCCACTATATTTTTATTTGATGAAAGATCTCTTCTTACCGTATGCCTCATCTTCTGTGAAGCATCCCTGCCGTCTATCTGCACGCCCATCTCAATAGTAGTGAATGTTTCGCTCTTGATTACATGCCCTTTATCGATATTAAAAAGAATTGTTCCGCCTCCTGAAATTTTAGGATCGTCAAAGAGGAAATTCATTCCCCCCTCGGAACCCTTTTTATTCCCGGTCCATTTGGATAGAAGGGAAGCCGACAATTTGACCGCCTTGTCGTCTCCAACCTGAACAAAATCATCAACTTTATACTTGGAAGTATTTTCCATCTGAAAGACTGCGAGGTTTGCCGGTGAGGTCAGCTGCCAGGTTGAATCCTTTGCCACCTCATTTGAAGCCAGTTCTCTGAATAGGAGCTGGGTTCTGGGCCGTATTTCTCCCTCGCTGATATTCTTTATCATCGCAATCTTCTGGTCGGCAGTCATCTTACTCATTTCGGGTTTAAGAGAGATCATCTTCTCTATCATTTTGTCTATTCTTGTCACTTCCAGCACTTCGCCTTTCTGATTTATGCGCGCGCGGAAGGGAGAATTAACAATCACTTCAAACTCGCCGAATTTATCCTTATCATCCTTCGATGCATTCTTCGAATTATAACTCATCTTTTCTCCGTTAATGTTCCCGGTAAAACTGATGGAAGGTATGTTAACGGATAATTCCGCTACGTTATCTTTGTCAACGTCTATCACCTCTATATCGAAAAAATAAGTTAATGTCTGATCGGCCGAAGATTTCTGCAATGAATCTGCCTTAATGGTCTGAAGAGTAGTAGTTATGGTTGTCAGTTTATAGCTGAGCTTGTCATTTTTTTTGAAAAGGTATTTCAAAAATACTTTTTCTCCTCCCATATCAACCGACTTTAGCGAATTTGTGTCGATGGACGCGGCGCTCTGCCTTGACTCATTTTTACCGCAGCCGGATAAAATTGCAAGGAAGATAAATAATGATGTGATTTTGATAATGATCTGCTTCATTCAATTCTCATTTTATTTTTGAAAAGCTCTCCCCTGATAAGGGGAGAGTGTGAAAGATTTAAAAGCCGTTTATTTCCAGAAGTTCCTTGCGAGAGAAGAAGTGGAGTATCTCATTTGCGGCATTTTCGTCGGAGTCCGATCCGTGAACGATGTTTTCCTGAATACTCCCGGCATACATCTTTCTGATTGTTCCTTCCGCAGCTTTTGCCGGATCCGTAGCTCCTATCAATTTTCTGAAATCCTCTACCGCATTCTCTTTTTCGAGTGCTATCGGAACGCACGGTCCTGAGGTCATATATGCGATCAGATCATTGAAAAAAGGTCTTTCTCTGTGAATTTCGTAAAAACCTTTGGCGGCATCGGGTGTTAATTTAACCATCTTCATGGCAGAGACCTTAAAACCGGCTTCCTGAATTTTGGTTACAACATTTCCAATTAAATTTTTCTTTACGCAATCCGGTTTAAGAATTGCCAATGTTCTATTGTTCAATATTCCTCCAATTTATAAAATTATTTTTTCTTCGATTTCTTCTTCTTTGGCGACACGGCCTTCTTAACTATCTTCTTAACGGCTTTTTTTACAGTTTTTTTCTTCACAACGGATTTCTTCGCAGTCTTCTTTTTACCGAGTTCTAAAGCTTTCTTCATTGTTATCCCTATTTCAGCCGGACTCTCGACTACAAGGATGCCGGCTTTTTTCATCGCGTTCATCTTTTCTCCGGCTGTCCCTTTTCCGCCCGAGATGATAGCTCCGGCATGTCCCATACGGCGTCCCGGAGGCGCGGTTCTTCCGGCGATGAATCCAACAACAGGTTTCTTCACATTTTTCTTTATAAATTCTGCGGCTTCCTCTTCGGCGCTTCCTCCTATTTCTCCAATCATCACAATTCCTTCTGTCCCGGGATCATCATTGAACAATTTAATCACATCAATAAATCGTGATCCGATTATCGGGTCTCCTCCGATACCAACGCAGGTAGACTGGCCTATACCAAGATCTGTCAATTGTTTTACCGCTTCATATGTGAGGGTTCCGCTTCTTGAAACTACGCCGATCTTTCCCTGTTTATGAATGAATCCCGGCATGATTCCAATTTTTGCCTTACCTGGAGAAATTATTCCCGGGCAATTAGGACCTACCAGGCGCACATTTTTTTCACGGATCAGATTATATACGCCTATCATATCTTTAGTGGGAATTCCCTCGGTGATGCAAACGACTAACTTGATTCCTGCATTAGCCGCTTCTAATATCGCGTCCGCCGCAAATGATGGGGGAACAAAGATTGCGGATGCTTCAGCTTTTGTAACCAGGACAGCTTCAGCCAGGGTATTAAAGATAGGAACATTAGTGTCTTCGAATTTCTGTCCACCTTTACCCGGTGTAACGCCGGCTACAACATTAGTTCCGTATTCTATCATTTGTCTGGTGTGGAATGATCCTTCGCCACCCGTGATGCCCTGAACAACAACTCGTGTTTTCTTGTCAAGTAGGATGCTCATATTTATTCCTTATTAATTGATTTCAAAATTGACCGACTAAAATTAAGAAAGGTTAGGGAATTTTACATCTCAAAAACTTTGCAAAACTGAAGTAATCTTTCATCATCGTTCTGATTTGCCATCATCTGCATTCCGATAGGCAGATTTCCGGAATCTTTTCCAACCGGAATATTCAATCCCGGGATACCGGCCAGATTAGCGGAAGTTGTATAGATATCTTCCAGGTACATTGCCAGGGGATCGCTGCTCTTTTCCCCGATCTTAAATGCCGTAGTAGGAGTAGTGGGAGTGAGGATAAAATCAACAATTGCGAATGCATTGTCAAAATCCTGCTTCAGCAATCTTCTTACTTTTTGCGCTTTCCGGTAGTATGCATCATAATATCCGGAGGAAAGGACATATGTACCGAGCATTATTCTTCTTTTTACTTCGGTCCCGAATCCTTCCGAACGTGAATTAATGTACATATCGGAGAGAGTGCCGCTATTATCCGAGCGGAAGCCGTACCGGGCGCCGTCGAACCTTGCAAGATTGGAAGAAGCCTCCGCGGTAGTAAGTATATAATACGCGGCGATGGAATATTGTGTATGCGGCAGTTCAATTTCTAAAATCTGATGTCCGGATTTTTTAAGCACTTCAATTTTATTATTAATTGCATTTCGGATCTCATTATTTAAACCCTCCCCGAAATACTCTTTTGGAATTCCGATTTTAAATTTATCCGGCTTTTCCGAATGACCGGCAGGATTAGGAGGTTCCTTCTTTCTGCTCGTCGAATCTTTACCGTCATACCCGGAAATGACCGAGAGAAGAAGAGCAATGTCATCTATATTTTTTGCGAATGGTCCGATTGTGTCGAATGATGATGCGAATGCGGTTAAACCGTATCTGGATACCCGTCCGTAGGTGGGTTTTAATCCGTAAACTCCGCAGAATGCCGCCGGCTGTCTTATTGAACCTCCGGTATCGGTTCCAATTGAAGCATCGCATAGATCGGCCGCGACTGCCGCGGCAGATCCACCGCTGGAACCGCCGGAAACTCTCTCTTTATCGGCTGGATTTAAGACCGCTCCGAATGCCGAATTTTCGTTGGATGAGCCCATAGCAAATTCATCACAATTTGTTTTTCCGATTATGACTGCATCCTCATCTATTAATTTCTGCACGGCTGTAGCGGTATAAATAGAATTGAATTTTTTCAGGATATTAGATGAGCAGGTGAGAGGGTTATCTTTTATAGCCAATACATCCTTAACCGCTATTACCATTCCGGCAAGTTTTCCGGCTGAACCGTTTTTGATTTTGCTCTCGATAGTATCTGCCCGGTCGATGCAGTTTTCAAATACACAATTAAATGCATTCAGCCCGGAGTTCTCTTCGATGCGTTTGAGAAAATCCGAGATGTTCTCCCGAAGGCTGAGGCGGCCCTCTTTAATAAGAGAAATTTTATCTGAGTGATTTTTGTAATTAGGCAAATGAAATCAAAGGAAGAATTTGTTAAAGAATATGAAATTATTTTTTATCGCTGCCCGAATCTGATTTATCCGTGATCTTGATATCTTCCTGAACGTCGTTTAATGCTTTCTTAAATTCGCGCATCCCTTTGCCTATACCCTGCGCAAGTTCAGGAATTTTTTTAGAGCCAAAAAGTATCAGTATCACGAGTACTATGAGAAGTATTTCACCTGCTCCTAGATTTCCCATTTTGTCCTCTATATTATAATTATTATTAACTAATCCGCTAGCAGTTGATGACCGCTAATTTTCTAAAATCTGCTTATAAATTCTCAGCAACAGATTTAAACAATAATGAACCGTCGGTGTTTCCGAGAAGCGGATCGCAGCACCGTTCGGGATGGGGCATAAGTCCCATTACATTTTTCTTCTTATTAATAATTCCGGCAATGTTATTCAATGAGCCGTTCGGATTGAATTCCTCTCCTGTTTTACCGTCGCGGGAAACGTAGCGGAACAAAACCTGACCGTGCGATTCAAGTTCATGCAGAGTTTTTTCTTCGGCGAAGTAATTTCCCTCGCCGTGCGCGACCGGAATCTTCAAGATATTTTTGGCAACCGATTTAGTGAAGATACTTTTCTTGTTTTCGACTCTGAGATATACATCCCTGCAGACAAATTTCAATGATTCATTTCTCATCATTATTCCCGGGAGGAGGCCGAGTTCAAGCAGAATCTGGAACCCGTTACAGATTCCTATAACAATACCCCCGTTCTCTGCGAATGAGTAAACAGACTCCATGATAGGGGAGAATCGGGCAATAGCGCCAGTGCGGAGATAATCGCCGTAAGAAAATCCGCCGGGGAGCACAATCACATCGCTTCGCTTTAAATCCTTCTCCTTGTGCCAGAGGAATTCGGCATTATAACCCAGAATTTTTTTGACGGCAAAGTAAGCGTCGTGATCGCAATTAGAGCCGGGAAATACAACTACGCCAAATTTAGGTTTCATTTTACTTCTTCTAAAGTAAATTCAAAATCTTCCATTATGGGATTTGAGAGGAGCTTCTCGCTGTACTCGCGTACTTCCTTCTCGGCAATTTTCACGTCGTCTGTTTCCACCAGAAACTCAATATACTTGCCGATGCGTGTTTTTTTTACATTGCTGAATCCTAGAAGTTTAGCGCCCTGCTCAACTGCCTTTCCCTCCGGATCTAAAATTTTAGGTCTTCTTTTCACAATTACAGTCGCTTTATACACTTTATAACTCCGCTATTTTTTTCCGTTTCCGTTTTCATCTTTCTTATTCAGAACCAGGTAATAAAGCTTCCGTAAAATTCCGAAAATCACAATCCCGAGAAAGACGTAAAAAAGAACCTCGCCGCTTGAAACCAGGGCGAGAATAAGAATGAGAACTATTACGGCAAAGAGAACAATTTTATCTTTGAAATTTTTATAACGCAATTTCGGAAGGGCATTGTAGCGTATCTTACTTACCATCAGGATCGAAAGCAATAGTATAAGGGGGATAACAATTCCGCCGTATGGCTCAATAATACTTTCCCCGTGATAGAAGGAAAGTACGTATAATGAGACCGTCATGGCAGATAGAGGTATCGGGAGGCCCTTAAAATCGCCTTTGGTATTAAGATCCTCCACCTGAATATTAAAGCGGGCTAACCTGAGAGCGCCGAAAATAAGAAGCAGTGAACTTAAAATTATTCCCCACCAGCCGAACTGGAAAGCGTACGCCTTATA
>JBAYWA010000092.1:0-6776 GCA_041674325.1 Melioribacteraceae bacterium
AAATAACAAGAGGACGCATTGTTAATGTATGCGGTGCAATAGGGCTTATAGTTATTACGTCTGCTTTCGGATTCACAATTGGACCGCCAGTCGATAAAGAGTAGCCGGTCGATCCCGTTGGAGTGGCCACAATTAATCCGTCGGCTGAAAATGTTGAGACGTAATCCTCGTCCACTTTTATTGTAAGTTCTATCATTTTAGGCCAGGGGCCTTTATCTATCACAATATCGTTTATGGCGAACAACTCCTTTCCGGCGCATCCGCCTAAAAGTGTCATCCTCTCTTCAATTACATAATTTTTTGTTTTAATGTCATTAAGAAATTCCGTAAATCCGGCCAGGTCAAACTCTGCCAGAAATCCCAGCTTGCCGAAATTTACCCCGATGATAGGGGTGCTCGAATGCCTTACCTCATAAGCGGTATTCAGCATAGTTCCGTCACCGCCGATCGATACAACCATATCGCATGCGCTGCTCAAATCAGCGTGCGAGAGAAATTTCGTTTGACCGTTAAATTCGTTTTTGTGAATAAGGAGTGAATCGCTCAAGATATAATCGAACCCATTCTGGCGAAGCTGCCCGATTATCTTATTCACAATTACGAGGATCTCGCTCTTTGCAATATTCGGTATAATTCCTATTGTCATTTTGATTCCGCTCTTTTCAATTCCCAAAGTTTTGCGTACTTGGTAAATACATAAGCCGAGGAAAAGACGGCAAGCACCAGGCCGTGCAATCCGTCAAGGAATCCTAACCGGAAGATATACATTTTGAAAAAAAGAAAAACCGGACGGAGGAGTATATCCGCCAGACCGGCCGTCTTTCCTTTTTCGTTCAATTCTTTAGCCGCCAAGGATGTATACGAATTGAATTTAATGAAATAATGGTTAATTGAGGGATCAGTATAATGATTAAGATCATGCTTCAGATGACCGGCTGTTCCTTGAAAACTCAGATGTTCGTGAACCTCTTTTTCATTAAAACTGGCAGCATTTTTATTAAAAAGCCGGATAACCCGGGACGGATACCAGCCGCTGTGCCTGATCCATTTTCCGAGAAAGAATGCACGGCGCGCCACATCGAATGCATTATGCGCTGGTACGCCGCACTTAAACTGTTTCAGTTCATCAATCAGCTCCGGAGTGAGCTCTTCATCCGCATCAATCCAAAATACCCATTCAAATTTTGTTTTTGAGACTGCATAGATTTTTGTCCTGGCGTATCCATCCCATACAACAACTTCGCAGTTCACGTTGGAGAATGAAGAGGCCCTTTCAGCTGTTTTATCTTTGGTGCGGGAATCCACAATAACAACAATATCATCAGCTACTCCGATCAGGCTTTTAATGCAGCGCTGAATATTCAGCTCTTCATCCCGGGCGATAATTATTGAAGATATATGATTTTTTTCATCCATTAGTTTTAGCACCATCTTTAACTGATTTCAGATGAGATTTGTAGAAAGCAATGTTCAATCCTAATGTGAACCAAATCATTGTAATAATTTCCTGATCGCCGAAATTCCATTCACCGAGCCCCGAGAAAAGAAATCCGACAAAAGACGCGGCCGCCCCCAGGGCATATGAAGAAACAAACGGAACATCCTTTACTGTCCTGTATATTTTAATATTCAGCAATAGAATTTTAATCAGCAGATAAATTACGGCCGCAAATCCGAAAACACCCAGAATTACAATGAACTGCACATAGTTATTATGAAGATGCCCATAATTATCCTTCAGGAATTTATCCTTATACTCTGAATATACTTGATTAAGGTCAATATCTCCCACTCCAAAAATAGGGTGGTCGGCAAATATTTTGAATCCGGTCCGCCACTGGTCAAGACGTTCTATATTTGTTTCATGGTACGGATCGAAAATCGAAGTCAGGCGGTTTCGTTTATAAAATGAGAAATAAAAATCATCACCGTTCTTTTTGAAATCAGTAGGGGAAAATCCCAATGATTTTAACTCCTTAAAATGCACGGGACGTGAAGGATCATTATCGGACGCATATACAATTCCGCTGACTGTGCAGGCAAAGATCCGCTCTTTATCGAATTCCATCCTGAAGATTCCCTGTAATTTAAGTGAAGTGAGCTTTCTTAACTTCCCTTCTGATATTTTGTATTGAATAAATTCATCCTCACCCTGAAAGAATACCCTATTATTATTCAGCCAGATAAATCCGATCGGTGTTTTGTTTACTACAGAGTCCACAGTTTCAACAGGGAATCCGTCTCTAAGAGAATAAAGTTTAATGCTGTTTTTACTCGGCGTGAAAGATACAAACCACGTTGAATCACAATCGAAATTTGTAATTCTCTTCATCTCCGGATAAAATATCCTCCGGGATATATTCAATGGGTCCTTTATAATTGTTAGACCGCTATCTAGATCTGCCGCGTAAAGGATATTGTTCCTGATCTCAAGATCAAAAGTATTGCCCCGCGTATAAAAGGAAGTAATATTTTTAAATCTACCATCCGCCTCTTTTTTCAGCAGTATTATCCTGGAATCGAAGAGATAAGAAATAAAGAAATCATATTTCCACTTGTACAACATTAAGGCAGGAGAAGGAGTTTCAATCTGCTGTACAAGCTTATCCTTTTCATAAATTGAAATTCCCTCCTGATGATCGGCTACAAGGCTCAAACTACCATCCGATAAAATTCTCTTCGCCCTCCCTTCGGTGGGAAACGATTCCTGTTCAATTAATTTACTATTAATCATTTTATAACGATAAACTCTGCTCTCATTTTTAAAATAGAAGAGGGCAAATAGAACAAGTGCGATTACGGGAAGCAGCAATATCCATTTCCGCTTCATTAAAATTATGACCAGTATACCAACCGCGGCGCCCAGCCAGGCCGCGCGCGTATAGCTGGAGAAGAGACCCACGGCTGAAATTATAAAAGCGGCCAGATACAAGAAACGTCCAGCAATTTTTACTTTTTCGTTTATGAGAAGCGCAAATAAAAAGACGGTCGTCAGACTCATCAGCCCGCCGGCAGTCATCACATATTGAAACGGAGAAGGCCCTTTCAATTCGATGCTGTATAACTGTGCTACAAAATGTTCATAAGCGATAACGATATATACTACCATAGTGATGAGTGCCGCGCCCAGATAGATTTTGAAATAGAGCTTCCCCCTATCTGTGTCATTCACCGATGCAGCAATAGTATATACGACGGGGATAAGAACAAGTCGTTTGAAAAAATTCTGGAATGCCTGTGTGTGATCAACCGAAAAGACCGCGGAAAGAAATTCGGCGGTTAGAAAGAGTAAAAATGCAAGCTCTAATCCGTTCTTCTCGAATTTATTTTCCCGGTTCATTGCATATCGGATTACAAGCAGGAAAAGCGCGAAAAAATATCCTATCTGATTCGCAAAAATCGAATTTGTAAGACTGATTATGAATAAGATGATGAGACCGAAGATAAACTTGTCAATAGTTCTTATTGATTTACTTTCAAATGGCATAGGCTAATCTCTGAATTGTAGTTCGTATAATTTTTTATAGATACCTTCTTCCTGAGTGAGAAGCTCATCATGTTTCCCGTCCTGCACAATCTGTCCCTGATCCAGAACAATTATCCGATCCGCGTTTCTGATAGTGCTCAACCGGTGAGCTATTACGAATGTGGTCCTCTCCGCCATCAGTCTCTCGATAGCCTGCTGAACAAGAACTTCCGATTCATTATCAAGCGCCGAGGTGGCCTCATCGAAAATCATTAGTGGAGGATTTTTAAGGAGCGCCCGCGCAATCGAGAGGCGCTGTCTTTGCCCGCCGGAAAGCTTGGTCCCCTTCTCGCCTACAATAGTATCATAACCGTGAGGGAGTTCAAGTATAAAATTATGCGCATTTGCAGCTTTAGATGCGGCAATGATTCTCTCTTCCGAACAATCGTCTATTCCGTAAGCTATATTGCTCCTCACTGTCTCATTGAATAATACTGTTTCCTGCGTTACTATTCCCATCAGTTTTCTGAGATCCTCCAATACTATCTCCTTAATATCAGTACCGTCTAAAGTTATTCTACCCGAAGTAGGATCATAGAAACGGGGCAGCAGATCAACGCATGTTGTCTTTCCTGCACCGCTGCTTCCGACAAAAGCGATTACATCCCCTTTATTAACTTTGAGATTAATATTGTTCAGGACAAGCTCCGGACTATCCTCATAGTGAAATGAAACATTCTGAAACTCTATTTTATCCCTGAAATCTTTGACTGAGAGAGGTGAAGAAATATTCTTGATCGCCGGTTCCGTATCCAGAATTTCAAAAACCCGTTCTGCTGCGGCGCTGGATTCCTGAATCCTATTATTAACCGAACTTAATTCCTTTATCGGCGGCATCATTTGAAAAATTGCCAGAAGAAACACTATGAACTCGCTCGCATTCAAGGTTTTATCCACAAGAACAAGTTCGCCCCCATAATAGATCATCGCGCCTCCGACTATTACGCTCAGGAATTCCGTAAGCGGAGAAGCTATATTTCTTATGCGGGCCATCTTCAAAACGAGTTTAAAAAAACTCTGCGTTTGCGCCTTAAATTTTCTGTTCTCATATTCCTCCATGCCGAACGCTTTGACAATCTTAACTCCGGTGATCGTCTCGTGCAGTATCGTTGTAATATCCGACATCTTCTGCTGAAGAAAACCGCTTTGTTTTCGCAGTATCAAACCAATCCAGCTGATTATGCCGATTGTAAACGGAAGAACTAACAAAGAAAAGATAGTGAGCCGCCAGCTTATGGAAACTGCTAATCCGATAAAGAATAAGATGGTAAGCGGTTCCCGTATCATATTGAGGAATACGGCGGAAACACTCGATTGAACCACATTAACATCGTTTGTTATCCGGGAGATCAGATTGCCGGTCTTTTCATTTTTAAAGTAGCTCATCGGGAGCTTATGCAGATGAACATACGATTGATTACGAAGGTCCCGGATCATTCCCTGTTCCACAAAGGCCAGGAAATACGCCTGCAGATATCCGAATACATTCTTCAGAAGAAATGCCAAAATGATAAGAAGACAGATCTTGAGCAGAATTTCCCGGTCGCTCCCGCTGAAAATATATTCTTTGACTGATTGAGAAATATCGTTACCAATTCCTGAGAACCAGTTTCCCGCAGGAGTATCAATCTGCTTCACCGCCGCTTCAGACGGTGCTTTCAGAGCTCCTTTTTCCTGAAATAGAGTGTTGAGAAGGGGGATAAGCATATAAACTGAAACCGTATTCAGCAGTGCGTACAAAATCGAAAAAAGCACCGATGCGGAGAGATGTTTCCGGTATGGTTTAATGTATTGCAATACCCGGTAGTATGTCTTCATCAGATTCTCATTATGGAAGATTATTTAATCCGCATCCGGTATACATTGAAATTGTCTGAATGATCTTATCCCGCCGGTAATCATAAATTTCAATCTGAGAAATATCTTCAGAGCGTTTATCAAAAAATAACAACTTTCCGTGAACTAATAAATTCTCATAACTGAATCCCGAAAATATTCTTACCGGCTTTTTCTGGACAGCATCAATTATGAGAAGTTCTCCGGCTTTACTCGCATTTTCATTCTGAACTGGTCCGGATTTATTGATCACAATAAAGAGAAAATTACCATCCTCAGACCAGCGCGCGTCCGTAAGTTTCCCGTATATCGTCGAGGTCAGCTGTTCCGATTTTTCGTCGAAATCTCTCAGGTAAATGTAAGATTCTCCCTGTGAATAAACCGCACGAAAACGGAACCGGTTATTTGGGGAAATCACAGAAGGTGACCGTTTTGGCGGGAAAGGGAACCCGGATTTCAACAGATCAAACCTTCTCTCTTTCACTACACCCCTTTTTCCATTAATATTAAAAGGATAAATTTTCTGGACTACTGTTTTTGCATCGATTGAGTCGACGGATGAATAGTTGACCTTAAAAGTATCTTTATTCTCCCAATAGGTGTAAAGCTGAATACCGTCACCCATCTTCTCCAATTCAAGGGTACGTTCCTCTTCCCGTTTCATCAAATATAGAGCTGCGTCATTAATATAACTGACTCCTCCTCTTCTTCCGGAACTCAGCGCCGCAGAGATAAATGCCGTTGAATGATCCGGCCCGTAATTCAGAGCCACAACTTTCATCAAAGGATTGCTCCATTCAACTTCGATCTGATTGGTGATAATGTTAAAGCTGAATACCGAAGGACGGTTTAGATATTTTGATACAAAAAGAACATTGGCATATGAGTCAAGAATTCTCTTACTGTCTCTGGTGATCTTATAATTTTTCGCTATCAGAGATTTTGTGTATAATTCGAATGCCTCTTGCCCGGCTTCAAAAGAGGAGGGATATCTTCCATAGAACAACTTATAATTCCGGTCATATATTTTTTCAATTCTGAGTTTATCATATAATACCGAATTGAGCGATAACCTGAAAGTTTCAATCTGATCTCGCGTTTTAAACTCTCCCAGAAAGATTGAATAAGGTTTTAATTTTTCAGTTAAATCATCATTTCCTCTTTCGGAACAGAAAACCGCTATAAGTGTCAGGGAAAGAAGAAGTGTGAAAAATATTTTCCGCCAGTGTATAATCATAATTTTATAGTAATCCGCAATGCGCTCTATCCGCGCGGATGATGGTCTCTGTGAACCTGCTTTATATAATTCCTGTCTATATGTGTGTAGATCTGAGTAGTAGAGATATCAGCATGCCCCAGCATCTCCTGCACCGCCCTCAAATCGGCTCCCCCTTCCAACAGGTGGGTGGCAAAG
>JBAYWA010000093.1:0-6764 GCA_041674325.1 Melioribacteraceae bacterium
AATGGATTCGCTGGCGCGCTTATTCAAACCCGATATGAACGACTCCCTGAAGAAGGAGATACAGCGGGAAATAATGCAGGCTGCGGGAGAATTAAAAAGGTTAAAACGGAAACAAAAAACCGATTCTGTATATGTGCGTTAGTCCGTCAGCCTGAAACCTTAATGCCCAGACTCAGTCTAAAAGGAATATGAGAGAAAGAATTATAAATTTAACCCGTGCACGTGGACTCGAAAACGCCATTCTTGTTTCGATACTCCTTTTTCTGTTTAATCTTCTTTTCCCGCAGCACGACTCGCTTCTTCTCTTTATCTGCAGCGAAATTCTGGTTTTTTTCTCCCTCTTTTTTCTCTACAGCTACGTTCATACATTTCTGGCTTCCAGAGTCGATGCACCTCTGAGCCTGGTATTAAATGCTGGAATTTTAGGCGCTCTGATTTTTTTCATCACATCGGTTTTAAATGCCCTTTTGGGAGAGCCGGGAAGCGGATCAACGGGATTTTTTAATTCCCTTTTTTCCGTACTCGTGAATTTTGTTCTGATCGGATCTACTGTTTACATCTTCTCCACCTTTAGGGAACTCTCATTTCTGCGTCAGAAAAAAAATCCCAGCACATATTTCAATACAATGCTCGTCTATTTTGCGTTAAGTTTTTTTTCGGACACATTCCTTAAATTTTTTCCGGATCTGAATTTTGTACAAACCGCGATCTATGTTGTTGCAATTATTTTGATGAGTCTTAATTCCGTGCGTGTCTCATGGATAGCATTTCTTACAAAGAGACAAAAATATTATCTTCTGATAATCTCAATAATTCTCACTATCCTTTTCGGGATGAATTACGCCATTGTTATTGACGAAAATATGATGCGTCAGATAATCTATCTTTTTTCTCCGGGTTTTCACACGTTTCTTAATTTAGTGATGCTCTACGGCACCATCACATTCGGCGTAATCTTTTTCACCGCCCTGTTCCATCTTCCAACCGCGGAAGCATTCGACCGGAAGACGGAAGAAGTATCATCTATGATGGATCTTACTAAACTTGTAGCGCAGGTATTCGACTTCAAGGAACTGGCCGAAACAATTACCACCATCACCGCGCGGGTATGCAATGCGGATTCTGCCTGGCTTGTCACCAAAAATAAAGATGATATTGAATTGAGTTCGGTTAATAATATAGGATTTGTTGATGCGGACCGGATCACGGGACAGTTGTTCGGCTCCGGTGTTAATGATTACAGCTCCATTGAAATAGTTCAGTTCGAATCAATTATGCCGGAAATTAAAAACGGGGACGCTGCATTTAAATCGATAGCTATTGCCCCGCTCAAGGTTCAGGGCATTATCAACGGATATCTTTTCGCGGCCAGGAAGCGAGATAATAATTTTGATCTTGACGAAAAAAGGGCAGTACAGGCTTTTGCGGATTACGCCGCGGTGGCTCTCGAGAACGCTAAACTCATCGAGGAATCAATCGAAAAGGAGCGCCTCGAAAAAGAACTCGATGTAGCCCGCGATATTCAGAAAAAAATTCTCCCAAGCAATATACCGGATTCGGATCAGCTGAGTATCTCGGCACTCTTCGTCCCGGCATTTGAGGTGGGGGGAGATTATTACGACTTCTTTGAACTCGATAATGACCGGCTGGGATTTGTGATTGCGGACGTCTCCGGCAAGGGTATCAGTTCAGCGTTTATAATGGCCGAAGTGAAGGGGATATTCGAATCTCTCTCCAGGATTATTTCTAATCCGCGCGAGCTCCTGATTCACGTGAACGACAGCCTTAAGGCGAGTCTCGATAAAAAGAATTTTGTTACGGCGATTTACGGAGTAATAAATAAAAGCACCGGGAAATTAAATTTTGCCAGGGCCGGCCATACTCCGGTGCATATCTGCAACGGTATTAACAGTGAACGTTTTCAACCTTCCGGGATAGGGCTGGGACTTGATTATAAGGCCGGATTTGCCGCTTCCATAAAAGAGATGGAAATTCAGCTTAAGAATAATGATATTGTAATTTGTTATTCTGACGGAATTACCGAGTCCAAAAATAATCTGGAAGAGGATTTCGGATACGACCGGCTGGACGCGATCGTGATGAAAAATTTTGATAAGGATCTCGATTCTATCTCCAACGAAATTATGAGAGCACTTGCGGTATTTTCAAAAAATCATTCGCAGCATGACGATATAACTTTAGTAATCTTTAAATGGAATCAAAATAATTAATAAAGCGGGAGAGGTTAATGGCGGATTTCAATGTCAACTTACGTGGAGTCGGTTCCGTAAGTGTGATTGATGTAAAAGGGTATCTCGATGCCCATACTGCGCCGGAACTGGAAAATGTCTTCAATAAACTGCTCGATGACAGGCAGTTTAAAGTCGTCGTTAATTTCGACGAACTGAAGTATATCAGCAGTGCCGGACTCGGCGTTTTTATGGCGTATGTTGAGACCATGAGGGAGAACAGCGGGGATATAAAATTTTCCAATATGAAAGAAAATGTTTATAACATCTTCGATCTGCTGGGATTTCCAATTTTATATGAATTTTTCAAAGATGAAAAAGAAGCTCTTCAAAAATTTGACTCTTTAGGGTAAAATTGAATTCTTCCAAAAATATATATGAAAAAGAGCTGCTCGTAAAAAGCACAACCGACAATCTTGCTTTGATAAGAGAATTTACAAGAAACTCCGCTGCCGATTGCGGTTTCTCAGACGAGACTATAGGCAAGATAATCCTAGCCGTCGATGAAGCCTGCACTAATATCATTAAACACGCCTATAAATACTCTCCCGAAGGCAATATTTTTCTGGCTGTTAAATTTGAAGAAAGAAAATTCTTTATCTCCATTACCGACGAAGGGAAACATTTCGATCCCGCAAACGTTCCGGAACCGGACCTCGTACAATATTATAAACAGAAAAGAGCAGGCGGATTAGGCATGTTCCTGATAAAAAAATTAATGGATGAGGTGAATTATTCAACATTATCAGGCAATAAGAATCAAGTCGTATTAGTTAAATATCTCTCCTGATCGTCATGCAGCAATTAGATAAAAATTCGGTATTAAGAAATTTTTCGGCGCTGGTAGATTTCAGCAACCTCATAAACTCCACACTGGATTTAAATTTTACACTCAACAATATTCTTCTCACCTGTTTTGGAAAATTTCACACGACAAAAGGCCTTATCGCTCTTCTGAACGAGGAGAATGTATTTGAAATAAGCGTCTCAAAAGGAATATCCCCGGACATAATTAAAAAATTTCCCCCTGTATCTATTAATAATTACATATCCGACGGACGGCTTTCAGAATTTATCGAATCATATAATTATCCGGTTATTCAGGAGATTAAATCTTCGGAGGGACTTAAAGGAATTATAATTCTCGGGTCCAGACTCACTGCCAAACCGTATGATGAAGAGGATATAAATTTTTTAAAGACAATCCTTAATGTGGGATCCACCGCCATCGAAAATTCGATAATGGTGGAAAAGCTTAAAAAAGTTAACCGTCACCTGGACGCTAAAGTCAATCAGCTTAGTTCTCTTTTCGATCTGAGCAAGGAGTTCAGCGGCATACTCCAGACGGAAATGGTTAGCAAAATGCTTGTCTACTCTCTGATAGGGCAGATGCTGGTCTCAAAGTACGCGGTAATTTCCTGCTCGGGCAATTCGCTCAATCTACTTGAAAACCGTTTCGACGAAAATCATCTGAGATCGGTTCTTAAAGGGTGCGACTCCACACATTTTATTAAACCTCTTAACAGAAGCGATATCGCGGAACAGATGAAGAATTTTTCCGATATGGGAGTTGATCTCATAGTGCCGATGCAGATAAAGGGAGAGACAAAAGGATTGATTCTTCTCGGAAAGCGCAAGAATGAGATGGCATATACTCAATCGGATATTGAATTTGTTTCTTCGGTGGGAAGCCTTGCCATAATCTCGATAGAGAACGCGCGACTTTTCAAAGAAACTCTCGAAAAGCAGAGACTCGAAAAAGATCTGGAAACAGCGCGCAATATTCAGAACAACCTTCTCCCCAAATCGATGCCTCTTTTAACAAACTTTGAAATTGCCGCGTTCAATAAATCCGCTCGTATGGTCGGCGGAGATTATTATGATATAGTTAAGCTTGATGATGAAAGACTCTTGTTCGCAATTGCGGATGTTTCCGGCAAGGGTGTTCCCGCCGCCTTATTGATGGCTAATATACAGGCGTTTCTAAAGACTATCTGTAAAATGAAGCTTGAGATCATCGAAGCTACAAATCTTATGAACGATCTCGTTGCGGAAAATACTTCGATGGGAAGCTTTATTACCTTCTTCTGGGGTATAATTCACAACACCAAGAAGGTGGTCACGTACGTAAACGCAGGACATAATCCTCCTCTTCTTGTGAGGAACGGCGAAATTACAAAATTGAAAAAAGGGGGAATGATCCTCGGTGTGATGCAGACTATAGTTCCGTATCTTTCGGAAACGGTTCAGCTGCAGACGGGCGACGCGCTGATCTTATTTACCGATGGAATTACAGAGGCAATGAATCAGAAATGGGAGGAATATTCAGACGAACGTCTTGAAACTCTGGCGCGTCAAAAGTACACTGAGAGTTCGGCAAATATACTTTCTCATATAAAATGCAGTGTTGAAGATTTCACTCACGGAGCGGAACAGTCCGACGATATCACATCCCTGGTGATAAAGGTAAAATAGGATGAAAAAGTTTTTCAAAAAATTCTGGATCAGAAATAACAAGAAATTTATTCTTGTCTCTACTGTTGTTCTTCTGCTGATCGGACTGGCAAATTTCTTTTTTGTCTTTGAGGTTACCGCACAGTCGAATGACGAATGCCTGTGGATTGAGAAAAAATCTCCCGACCACGATTCCGTAAAGGTACTTTTTGATCAGGTGAAGGAAGACGGCGTTACCTGGCAGGCGGGGATAAGAGACGGCGATCAGCTTCTTGCCATCGACGGTGTAAGGCTGACCAATAATCTGGTTGCCTCACGCACTCTGGATAAAATTCAGGCAGGCGACTATGCCACTTATACAATTTTAAAGAACGGACAGGTTCAGGAAGTTAAGATACTTGTTAAGAAACTGATTAATTTCAGCGGACTGGCGTTCGCACTCCTTTCATTCATCTGGATTATTGTCGGTTTTATAGTTGTTATGGCTAAAACCGAAGGCACTACACAAATTGCATTTTATAAAGTCGGAATAGCCGCCACACTTTTTGCGATGGCGGATATGCTTTACCGCGGAGAGCAGGTACTGAATCCGATCTTCGAAAACCGATACCTCCTTTTTACAATCGATACATTGTGGACCCTCGGAGGAATTTTCTTTCCGTTCTTATTAGTCCGGTTCTTCTCTCTATTTCCCAGAGAACTGTCGTTTGTTAAGAAAAAATGGTTTAACAGGATAATGATTTTCGGGCCGTATCTCCTCTCTCTGATAATAATGGCGGTTAAATTCTCTCTGGTCTATTCAAGAAACTCCGGTAAAGTATATCAGGCGATAGCGGATTTTATCTCAATACATATCGGAATAGGATTAATTATTGGACTGATTTTTCTCTTCATAAATTATGTGAGATTGAAAACAAAGCAGGAGCGGAACGCGATCTTTGTTATACTTGTGGCTTTTATGGTTGCCGTAATTGCAATGATCTATACCCGCTTCCTTGCTGCGCAGATTGCAGGTGTTATCTTTAATAATCCCTACTATTTCATGCCGATAATTCTGATTGCTCTGCTTCCCATCGCATTCGGTTATTCGATCTTCCGCTATTCCCTTATGGATGTAAGCGAGGTGGTTAAAAATACAATCGTGTACGGAGCCGCAACGGTGGCGCTCGCGGGAATCTATTTTCTGATTATCTATCTGATCGGGCAGTCGGTTAGCGCTGCAATAGGCACGGAATATCAGGGTGCTATAGCCGGTGTGGTCTTTGTCCTCTTTGCGGTTGTTTTTCAATCAACCAAGGATAAATTCCAGGATTATCTCACGGAAAAATTTTATCCGGAACAGTTCGCGTTTCAATCGAGACTCCTTTCATTCAGCAATTCTGTTGCCAGTATTGTAGGGCAGGAAAATATTCTTGATTCCACACTGGGGATGTTTGTAAAATCTCTGCGAATTAAAACATTCGGATTGCTCCTGCGCGATGAAGAAAATATCTATAAACTTGCCAGACACCAGGGGATTTCGAACTCGTGGTTCCGTATCGATGATAAGAAGAATCTGATTGAAAATTTTCTGTTGAAGAAAAGTCAGATCGGACTGAAGCCGATAATCGAGAGGCAGGATTTCCGCCAGTTGTGGGGAGACGACGCTGACCGGCTGATTGTAGAGGATATTTATACAATTATTCCGCTCTTCATCAAATCAAAAGTGATAGGGTTGCTCCTGTTCGGGCTTAAACAATCCGGCTCACAATTTTCCGGCAAGGATATAGATCTTCTGATCTCCGCGGCAAATCAGGTTGCTATCTCTATCGAAAACGCCCGGCTTTATGAATCGGAAACGGAGAAGCAGAAAATGGAGCGCGATCTCGAGAATGCGCGTCACATTCAGGAAACACTGCTTCCCAAACTGTTCCCGAAGATTTCCGGACTTGATATCGCGGGTAAGATGATTCCGGCAATGCATGTCGGCGGAGATTATTTCGATCTGATAAAAATTGCGGATAAGAAGTTATTTGTAGTTGTTGGCGATGTCTCCGGCAAAGGGCTCAGCGCTTCTTTCTA
>JBAYWA010000094.1:0-6760 GCA_041674325.1 Melioribacteraceae bacterium
ACCTTTATTCTGAGATCGATGGAATCCGGTGCGGCTTTTTCCTCTTTTGCATCGAGCTGGAATCCTAAATATCCGGTATCCTGATAAAGTGAAGAAACATCCGTCTGTTTTTCATTGTAATGCAGATTCTGATTGAATTTTTCGTAGTCGAATACATCGCCTTTTTTGAAAGCCAGGCGCGCATTCAATTCTTCAACGGGATAAACCGACTGACCTTCCCAGATTATATCTCTTACTTTATACTGGTTGCCCTCGTAAACATTAATGATCAGGTCAATATTTTTTTTGTCTGCCGAGAAAACCACTGTATCACCCAGTACAACAAAATCCCGGTATCCGTTCTTTCTGTAAAATTTTGTAAGCAGCTCTTTGTCTTTTTCGAAATCGCTCTTTTTGAAATTTGCAGACGTCCAGAATTTCCACCAGCGCGGTTCTTTCGTTTCGTCGAACTCGCTTACAAGATCGTCGTCTTCAAAAGCCAGATTGCCATTGAATTTGATATCATTAATTGTAACCTCATCCCCCTCATTAAAATTCAGCAACACCACGGTACGGTCTTTTATTTTCCCGACCGAATTGATAGATGAATTTTTCTCTATATCGTAGCTGGTCTTATATTCTTTAGAAAAGTCTTTCTGATTGCGCCACGTTATTTCTACCTTGTTATCGGTTGTATCGGCTTGAAGGAATGTATAAAATTCGGGGGTTATTACAGCGTTTAAATATCCTTCATCGTCATAGAGAGTCTTTACTTTAGAGATCAGGCGCGAAATTTCCTGCGGTTTTAAAGTCTGTCCGCGCACTATATTTATTTTTTTAGCTATAGTTTCTTCACTGAGCTCGTCATTTCCAATCAGTTCAATCTTTTCGAGTCGCGGATATTCCTGGATTTTAATCTGAAGAAATACGCCGTCGTCGATTTTCTTTTCTATATTGATCTGAGCGTCCTGAAAAATACCCAGATTCCACAAACGTTTTATAGCGTTATTTGTCTGATCGCCCGGGATTGAAATCTCATCTCCGATTCTAAGCCCGGTGTTTGCGATAATAGTCGCGGCGTCTGCGGATTTATTTCCGACAACAGAGATACCGAGAATCTTATAGTTAATCTTTTGTGCCTGCGGGTAAACTTGTGCTAATGTAACGACAAAAATAATTAGACTAAGTTTTAGCCATTTTTTGGGAGTGTGATTTATCATTATGCTCTTTTGTGTGTTTGCTCGATAATTGTTCGCTAACCAGACCAAATCTTCTTTCTCTCTTCTGAAAATCCTTGACCGCATCAATTAAATGTTTGCACCTGAAATCAGGCCATAATACTTCCGAGATGAATATTTCAGAATAAGCTATCTGCCACAATAAGAAATTACTTATTCTAAATTCACCGCCGCTTCTTATCAGCAGATCCGGTTCAATCATCCCCGCAGTTGAAAGATGCGCCGCAATTGTTTCCTCATTTATTCTGTCGGGATCTATCTTACCCGAAAGTACCCGTCTGCTTATATCTTTAACTGCCTCAACAAGTTCCCATCTCCCGCTATAGCTAAGCGCAAGATTCAGAGTCAGTTTATTGTTGCCCGATGTTTTTTCAATGGCCGCTTTCAATTCATCCCGTACAAGATCCGGAAGTGAGGCAATATCACCTATAGTAGTAAGTCTGATATTATTTTTATTTAGCTCGTCAGTTTCCGACTTCAGGCTTTTTACTATAAGCCGCATTAGTGTGGAAACTTCATCTTTGGGACGCTTCCAGTTTTCAGTGGAGAAGGTATAAAGTGTAAGTATTTTCACACCGAGCCCGGCACAGGCTTCAACAATCTGACGTACAGATTCTACACCCCTCTGATGACCGGCTACTCTGGGCATGCTTCTCTTCTTTGCCCATCTGCCGTTTCCATCCATTATTATTGCGATATGCTGGGGGATAGTGCCTTTTAATTTGACGTCTTCAATCAATTTTAATTCAGCGGAGCTAAGCTTGGTAGCCAACTTATCCTATCGTCCTAAAATTTTGGCTCGAAAAAATAGTTCCCGTGGCTGTAAATGTCAAGGTAAACAGATATGACTGGTTTGCCGGGAGAAGCCGGGGAGATCCTACTTTGTCTCTTTTTCCGGAAGAGTAAGTATCTTAATATGCTTCTGGGTTTCGTTATCGAGTGAAGAAATTAAGAGAGAGGCTTTCACCAGTGAATTATATGGGACACCCAGAAAAAGAGTGATTTTGTTCTGCGGGAAACGGGAAGTGTAGTTGGCCAGAAAATCGAGCTTGCTTAAAAATGTATGATCATTGAGCTCGTCATCGGATACGGTAAGGCCTATCGCAATTTTTCTCTTGTATTTTGCCACCGCATCAACTTCGTATTCGCCCATAAGCGGGGGAGCGGGAAGGTATTTCCCGAATTTCCTGCTTAGGGTCAGATAGCCGTGCTGCCAAAGATGGTCTATCAGATAATCAACCCGTTCTCTTTTTAATCTTGGTGCCATCTCAATCCTAGTTGAAGCTTGGAATAATCGGAATCACAGGTGAAAATTTTTCAAATGAAAAAATTCTGATGTTGCACATTTTATCGTATTCGAACATCCTGATTTCATTTGCGCTGCTTAGTTTTCCGTAAAGAACTTTCTTACCGTTTTTATTGCGTGCGATATAGTAAGGTTCCAGATTAACTTCCTCGGAACCGTACAAAAATTTTACTCTATTTCTGTTTCTTATTGCCGATGAAAATAAAAGTGATTTCATTTCTTCTCCTTTGCTCAATTATAGGTTCTGAAAACGCCGATTACTTTTCCGATTATCGAAAAATCCTCCCGGTCGATAATCTCAATCGGTTTGTAGTTTTCGTTTTCGGGCATGAGATAAATTTTGTTATCCCGCGCAAGAAATCTTTTCATAGTTGCCTCATCCTGCAGAAGCGCAACAACTATATCTCCGTTGAGCGCTTCCTGCTGCGGAGAAACTATCACAAGATCCCCCTCCATGATTCCTGCGTTGATCATACTGTCGCCTCTGACTTTAAGTCCGAAGCAGTCATTTCTATTATTAAGCAAACTCGCGTCCACTAAAACATTTCCTTCGATATTTTCTTCAGCCAGTATCGGCTGTCCAGCTGCAACTCGGCCAACTACCGGAACACCTAATATATTATCGAGAAGTTGTCTTGATTTGTTTAGTGTGTTCTCTACCAGGGCGATGGTCCGGCTTGTTTTGCTCTCGTTCGATAGAAATCCTTTTTTGACGAGGGCATCGATATGTCTTTTAACTCCGAAAGTGCTCGAGATATCGAAATGCTTTCCGATTTCACGATAGGTTGGGGGATAACCGTTGCTTTCAGAGTATAATTGAATGAAATCTAGAATCTCATGCTGCCTGTCAGTAAGTTCTGTTTTCATTGTAGTGCTCCTTTGTTCACCTGTAATATAGTGAACGAATGAGCACTGTGTCAAGAAAAAAATTCTAGGGGGGATTTTTCTGAACTTTTTGAATGAAATTAAAAGCTTGTTGCTTTTTTCGGTCAGGTTATAATTTTCTTATTTCCAGCTTTTCTCAGGTGAAATAAGATTGATGAGTTTTCTTCCTACAATATAATTATCCATTATTCCGTTAAATTTTTCAGATCCCGGGCCATAGCTGAAAATTCCGACAAGATTTGCCGTATGGTATTTGGTTGCCCAGACAACATCAAGTTCTCCGGTCTCCTTATTTTTTCCCGAAATACCGAGACTGCCGGTATCATGATCGGCCAGAACAATCACTAGGGTGTTTTTATCTTTCTCGGCAAATCTCAGTGCCGCTTCAACAGCCGTATTGAAGTCTTTCAACTCTCCGAAAAGATAATCTTTATCGTTTGCGTCCGCAGCCCAGTCCAGCTGTGAGCCTTCAACCATCAGGAAAAAGCCGTTTTTATTTTTACTGAGATGCTCAATAGATATTCCGGTCAGGAAGCCGAGAGTATAATTTCTGGATTTCGCGTGTGACAGGGAGGATGCGCCGAAGAGTCCTAATATTTTTTTTGAAGATTGCTTTTCTTTCAGTAAATCCGGATTACTGATGTATTGATAACCCGCAGTTTTCATCGAATCAACCAGATTCAGATTATCGTCTCTTTTGCCTCCCAACTCTTTGGGGAAGAAAAAATCGGTCCCCGCGCCTAACAAAAGATCCGCACCGCATTTGACAATCTGAGATGCTATTTCAAACTCTTCCTTGCGGGTTCCGTTATGGGAAATAAAAGCGGCCGGAGTTGCGTTGGTCAATGAACTGGTTGCAATTATTCCTGTTCCCTTTTTTTTCTTTCTGGCAATTTCCAAAATCGATTCCAAAACTTTTCCGTTCACATCTACGCTTATCATTCCGTTATTGGTTCTGTATCCTGTTGCGTATGCCGTTGCTCCTGCCGCCGAATCGGTAATCAATTTATCCGCGGAGCATGTATTAATTAGTCCAATGGAAAGAAATTTTTTGAATTGATCATTCTGCATCGAGATTGAGGATGCAGATACCTGTGAGAGCCCCATGCCGTCGCCGATCAGAAGAATCACATTCTTCGGTTTATTCTCCCGGGCATAAAAAAAGGTTGCAGTCAAAAAAACTGCAACCGTCATGTAATAAAATATTTTCCTTAACAAAAAAGCTCCCGTATTAGTCTATGAATTTCATCCAATTATGTCTGTCTTCAATCCGGCCGTATTGAATCCCGGCCAGCTCATTATACAATTTTGTTCCCAGTTCTCCAGTTTCGGTTTCGCTGAATTGAAGGAGATGCTCATTATATTTCAGTCTGCTTACTGAAGAGATTACTGCCGCTGTCCCTGTTCCAAACATTTCAATCAGATCGCCGGTTTTGTAAGCGTCAATTACTTCCTGAAGACTTATCATTCTCTCTGTTGTATTAAATCCCCAGTCTTTAAGAATTTGCAATACGGACATTCTTGTTATTCCGGGAAGAATTGATCCCGTAAGCATCGGGGTAGTAACTTCATTTTTGAAGCGCACGAAAATATTCATCGCCCCCACTTCCTCAAGATATTTCTGCTCGATTGCATCGAGCCACAGCACCTGAGAATAACCCTCTTTTTTGGCCTCATGCTGTCCCATAAGGCTGGCGGCATAATTGCCTGCGGTTTTTGCCTCGCCAATCCCTTTTCTTACAGCGCGTGCGTATTTATCTGTTGCATAAATTGGTACCGGTTTAAATCCTTCCGGATAATAAGGCCCCACCGGGCTTAACATAATAATAAGTTTAAAATTAAGTGAACTTCTTACACCAAGCAGAGGTTCCGATGCAAACATAACAGGACGTATGTACAGCGAATGTCCCGGACGGGTAGGAATCCAGTCTCTATCGATACGTACCAATTCAAGTAGAGACTGAAGTACAAAATCAGAATCGACTTCAGGGATGCACATTCTTCTTGCGGAATTGTTTAACCGCTCGATATTTTTATCGGGGCGGAAAAGTGCTACTCTTCCGTCGTCCTGTTTGTATGCTTTGAGGCCTTCAAAAATTGTCTGACCATAATGGAGGACCATCGCGGCGGGGCTCAGCTCTATATTGCCGAATTTTTTTATCGTCGCATTATGCCATCCGCCCAACTCCTCATCATAATCCATTTCAAAAACATGATCGGAATAAATCTTGCCGAAGATCAGCTTTTCAGGTAGTACTACTTTACTATCTCTTTCCAGTATTTCATAATTCAATTCGCTCATACGATTCACCATCTCTATTTTACAATTGGATTTAGTTGAAATAAAAAACCCGGTCACACATGTGCCGGGTTATTCTAAATAACATTATTAATCTTAAGAATGCCCAGAAAAGTGCCCGAAAGAATATTTATATACATTATATTTTATTACGATTAAGTTCGGTAAATTTTTTACATATAAAAAATAGATAAAATTAGACTGAATTTCCAAGATGAATAAAAGCGATTTAACACTTATAACCTGTAAATTTATTTTTTATCCAACTTTAATTTCTCCGCCGGGATTTTTTTATCTCTGCCGACAGATAATTTAACGGAATAATTAATTTTATAAATGAGACAACTTTCTTAGTTTAAGGTGTAATAAATATTTTAATTATGATCCTCACTATTTTTCAGAAAATCGGCAGGCGGACTATCGAGTTTTTCCAGGAGTTCGGAGAAGTGGTTAGACTTTTCTTCGAAGTTGTAAAATCCGTTCCGCGTCTCTTCAAAAGCCGCAAAGTGTTTTTCTATCAGCTGGAGCATATTGGAGTAAATTCAATTCCCCTGGTTCTCATAATTGCTACTTTTACCGGCGCGGTAGCTGCATGGCAGGCCGCATATCAGTTGAAGGGAATTGCGCCTCTCTCTTTTCTGGGGAGTGCCACCAGCCGTTCAATCATTACAGAACTCGGACCTGTCTTAACGGCGATTGTTATTGCCGGCAGGGTGGGGGCGTCTATAGCGGCAGAACTCGGTTCGATGAAAGTTACCGAACAGATCGACGCTCTTGAAACTATGGGAATCAATCCGACTAGTTATCTGGCCACACCGCGCGTTATTGCATCCATCATCATGATGCCGCTGCTAGTTATTTTTGCCGACGTAATCTCAATTATAGGCGCATATTTTATTTCAAATCTTTTCCTCGGTGTTTCGTTTAACGTCTTTTTTATCTCGGTCCAGCGTTATTTTGAATTCAGCGATTTCATGTTCGGGATAATTAAAGGTATATTATTCGGCGGGGTCACCGCGCTGCTTGGCTGTCATATAGGTTTCAGAACTTCCG
>JBAYWA010000095.1:0-6633 GCA_041674325.1 Melioribacteraceae bacterium
CGCCCTAACGGGCACTACCCCCTCAAAGTAGCGTGTATACCAATTTCACCACTTCCGCAAAAAGCCGAGGCAAAAATATCAGAGAACCAATCAAAATGCAATAATTTTTATTCAGGAAATGCTAAAATCGTAAATTATTCCTTATTCTGCTTCCTGCCGCCCCTATCCATGAGGCTTGCCCTCACTTCTCTCCTAAAATTACTCTCAAAAACTATGAGTTTTACAATTTGCTGCGGGCTCAGCAGGTCACCCAGAGATTTTACGAAATTTTCTCTTTCAGATGAGATTTTTCTCTCGAGAGAAGTGAGCTTATTAATCTGATCCAGATAGAATGAGTCGTTGCGCTGTGTATCATTTTTTACATCCTCCTCAAGATCCCGGATGATGATATCTCTCTTATCGAGAATCTCCTTAATTTTCATCTGATTCTCATGACGTCTGGCAAAAAACCGTACCGCCGTATTTTCATTCAAATCCAGAATTTCAATTAATTTCATCTTCTCCCACTGTTCAATTCTTTGCATCGGTTTGGCGGAGTTGCCCATTCGCGGTCTGTTCTGGGAATAAATTATTGATCCGGCTATCAGTAAAATTAAAAGTGAACCAAATATTTTTTTCATTTTGTCACCTTTTGTGAGCTGTTTGAATTTAATTTGTCATATACAATTTCCAGTTCGTTATCAGACAACCTGTTCAGTGTTCCATATTCTTCAGCAATCGGATTATCCAGAAGCCGCGCGTAGGTATCGTTAGTTACCTCCAGTTCCGCTGGAAATTGAAACTTATAATTGTCCTCCCTCTCCGTAAGTACGGCTTCGGCGGGCCTGCTTTCGAGTTCTGTAAAATATTTTTCGGAAACAACTGTATCGGATATATTATCAACCACGGCTTCAGCCAATTCTTTATACTGGCTTTCGAAATCAGTGCCGGGATTAAAAAGTACGAGAGAGATAATAATAATGGCGGCTGCAGCCGGAGCAGTGTAATAAACTATTTTCCGGCTGAAATATGTTTTTCTATTCTCAAGCTTTTCTCTAACGCGTGGTATCAGACCTGCAAAATATCTCTCATCAGTTTCGGGATATTCTGCAAGATCAATACTTTTAATTCTGGAATGTATCATTTCAAATTCTTTTTTCAGCTCTTCTGACGAAGCAAGGTCTTCTTCAAAACGAATCCGCTCCCCGCTATCTGATAAACAAGAAAGATAATTCAGAATTCTTTCTTCATTTTTTTTCATTTGTCAACTCCAGCACTTTCTTTAAAGCATGAAAATAGTTTGCTTTCAATCCGCCCACACTTTTCCCGGTTATTTTTGATATCTCTTCGTATGTATGCTGTTCGTAATTTCTCATAATAAAAATTTCTCTCTGCTTCGGAGGAATTTTCTGCAATATTTTATCCACCTGTTCCAGTTTCTCCCGATTTACTATATCCTCAATTATATCGGCCGAATCTTCGACTTCGATTTTATTTTCTGGATCGTCCAATGAAAAAAAACCTTTAATTTTTTTCCTTCTTATCTGATTAAGACTTCTGGTACTCACAATCTTATAGATCCAGGTAAAGAGTGACGATTGAAAATTAAAACTTTTCAATTTTTTGTAAAGAACAATCAGAACTTCCTGGGTTACCTCGTCGGCATCAAGGTGGTTGCCCAGCATTTGCCGGGCATGCCAATAGATTTTCTTCTGGTATTTTTTAACAATCAAATTAAACGCGACTTCATCGCCATTTAAATATCTGTTTATGAGTTCGAAGTCGCTATCCTGCACTTTTCCCACTTGATGTTCCAAATAATAGACACAGATTACGGAAGATCGGTTTAATTTAATTCCGTTAAACCTTGAGATAAGTCGTATTGTCAAAATAGCGAAAAGAAAATATTTCATCACATTAAAAGAGAGAAGAACATGAAAAAGCTGGGCATATTTATAATTACCGTATTTCTTCTTGGAAATACAACGATATTTTCACAATCCGGGCAGAGAGAAGCCGCACCCCGCAATGGGAAAGGAAACATGAAAGCGCTTCTGAAACTCACACCCGATCAGGAGAAAAAGTTTGAGGATATGAGATATCAGCATCAACAGAGTGTGATTGATATCCGCGCCGGAATCCAGAAAACCCGCCTGGAATTGAAGAAGAACATCGAAGAAGGAAAGATAGATGAGAATAAGGTGCTTCAATTGACCGGTGAAATACACAAACTTGAGGGAGACATTAAATATTCCTCAACCAAACATTGGCTTGAAATATATAAGATGCTGAACGACGATCAAAAAGAGATCTTTTCAAAACATCTTTCAAGAATGATACTGCGGGGACCAGGCAACGAGAAGACCGGAGCCGGCATGAAAATGAAAAGGAATTCCGAAAGAA
The DNA here is from genome assembly GCA_041674325.1 of Melioribacteraceae bacterium. Classification (GTDB taxonomy): domain Bacteria; phylum Bacteroidota; class Ignavibacteria; order Ignavibacteriales; family Melioribacteraceae; genus Fen-1258. The sequence continues at coordinate 2,383 of JBAYWA010000095.1, forward strand.
GAATGAATAGAGAAGGCATGATGAATAGACGCGGAATGCGTTAAAAGCAGATCGCTTGGAGTTGAAGAGACTGTAAAGAATGTGTTAGAAGTCATGTCGGGCGGGGATGGAAAGGTGATATTCCGAAAAATCACACTCCGGCTTCGCCCGGTATGACAATGAAAATCATTTTCGGCAGTCTCTTTTTTTCATCAAGTAATAGAAATTACAGATCCCCTTTTATAGGTCTAATAACAAGCTCCTCGGAAACCAGATTGCTCTTTTCGGAAAACACTCGGAATATAAGTCGTGCTATGTCTGCACTATCCATCATCCTTTCCGAATATTTCCTAAGGGCTCCCTCCGGCCAGATAGCGGTTGCGGTGGCGCCGGGCGATACATTTATCACACGAATATTTTTATCTCTTACTTCCTCTCGGAGAACTTTTGCATACGCATGCAGTCCAGATTTTGAAGCCGAATAAGCGCTGCTGGCAATAAATACTTTTTGTGTAACTACGGAGAGGATATTAATGATAGTCCCCGATTTCCGCTCTATCATTCCGGGCAGTACAGATTTTATGGCATAGATGGATCCGAGGAGATTAACTTTTATTATCTCTTCTATCTCGCCAATCGAATTATCAATCCCATTTTTGAATGAAGTGGTTCCGGCATTATTTATTACGCAGTCGATTTCGTGATCCGCGGAAATTTTATCATAAAAATCATTTACGCTTGAATTATCCGAAATATCGAGCTGGTGACACTGGTAGAATGAGGATGACTCCCCCAGTTCTTTTTTGATCTCTTCAAGAAGCTCAATTCTGCGAGCCGTTGCAGCGACGTGAATCCCATTTCCCGCAAAAGTAACCGCAAGAGCCTTTCCAATTCCGGAACTTGCACCGGTTATCCAGACGATTTTTTTTTTATCCATCAGATTCTTTTTTGATTTATCAGATTCAGAAATTCACTGCGCGTGCGCGCGTCTTCGGTAAAAATTCCGTGCATAGCGCTTGTCGTTGTTATAGAATTCTGTTTCTGAACGCCCCGCATCATCATGCACATATGGTAGGCTTCAACCACCACAGCGACCCCTCGGGGATTTAAGCACTTATCAAGAGTATCTGCAATCTCCTGGGTCATCCTTTCCTGAACCTGGAGGCGCTGGGCAAAAACATCCACTATACGGGGGACTTTGCTCAATCCCACTATTTTACCATCGGGTATATACGCAACGTGGACCTTACCATAAAACGGCAGAAGGTGATGTTCGCACATGCTGTAAAAATCGATATCTTTCACAATCACCATTTCATCGTATTTCTCATCGAATACCGCATTATTAAGCACTTCATTTAAGTCGCGTTTATATCCCTGCGTCAAAAATTCATATGCTTTAGCCACTCTGGATGGGGTATTTTTTAATCCCTCTCTATCCGGATCCTCACCAATCTCTTCAAGTATCTGTCTAACGTTCTTTTCAATAAGTTCAAGATTCACTTTTAATCTTCCCTTTATATTCTACATAATTATTTTCAGTTTCAAAAAGCTTCACAGAATGGAGATTGCCTGACGGAAGTTTATCAACCAGCTGCTCCCAGATGCCGACCGCTATATTTTCGGCGGAAGGAATTTTCCCTCTGAGGAAGTCAACATCAAGATTCAAATTTTTGTGATCGACTTTGCTTATCACATTCTCCCTGATTATCCGCTTAAGCAGTTTCAGGTCGATGAGGTAACCGGTATCCGGATTTATCTCCCCTTCAACCACAACCTCAAGAATATAGTTATGCCCGTGCCCGTTTAAATTATTGCACTTGCCGAAAATCCGTTCATTTTCCGAATCCGAGAAGTCCGGATTATATAGACGGTGGGAGGAGCTGAAACTTTCACGGCGGGTTACCAGAATCATTTTAGTTCCTTAAGAGCTTTTATGACTTCCCCGACGTGTCCTGCAACTTTTACCTTTGGAAAGAAAGCACGGATCTTTCCCTCTTCGTCGATAATGAATGTGGACCGTTCAATTCCCATATATTTTTTGCCGTACATGCTTTTCTCTTTCCAGACTCCATATTTTTCAACTACTTCTTTCTTCTCATCGCTGAGGAGAAGGAATGGGAGTTCATATTTATCGGCGAATTTGCGATGCGAAGTGGCGGAATCGATACTAACTCCAATGACCTCCGCTTTAATTTTTTTGAAATCCGGCAGTGCATCGCGGAAGTCGCAGGCCTCCTGAGTGCAGCCCGAGGTCATGTCTTTAGGATAAAAGTAAAGAACTACTTTTTTCCCTTTGAAATCGTTTAAAGAGATCTTCTTTCCATCCGAATCATGCAATGAAAACGCGGGGGCTTTCTTTCCGATTTCCGGCATTTTTAATGCTCCATCATTTATTCGCGGGGCGAAAAATATTTTTTACGATAGGAAAAAATGGACGGAAATTCCCATCCATTTATTAGTTATGAAACAATCACGACAATTTTTTAAGCGCTTCTTTCACCGCATCATAGCTCGGTTCTTCTCCGGCATTTTCCAGCACTTCCGCGTGCTGTACAATTCCGTTTTTGTCGATTACAAAAGCAGCGCGTTTGGAAACACCTTTAAGGTCCCACTTGCCTGCAAGCCATACATCATAGAAAGCTCCATAGGCCGGCGAGACCTCTTTATTAAAATCACTCAAAAGAGAAAAATTAAATTTATGCCGGTCTACCCATAATTTCTGTGAGAACGGGCCGTCAACGCTTATGGCAAAAACCTGCGCATTCAATTCCTCGTAATCTTTCATACTGTCCCTGGTTGAACACAATTCCTTTTCGCATACACCTGTTCCAACGGCGGGAAAAAACAGCAATACAACATTACTTTTTCCTTTGTAATCGCTCAATGTTATCAGTTCATTATTTGTATTTCTGAGTGAAAAATTTGGTGCTACATCTCCGGCTTTGAGTGACATATATTCTCCTTTGATCAATTAATCCTTTAGTTTTCTTCCGATTCGAACTTTTATCTGGAATTCAACTTTCCCTTCGGAAGTAACCCGGCCTCTCTCTTCAATTATTTCAAACCAGCCGACTTTTTTTTCAAGATTGGCTTCAAGAACCACTTCTTTTACTGCTTCCGCTATACTTTCAGTTGAGATTCCAACTCTCTCTATTACTTCGAACGTCTTTGACATAATAACCTCATTCTTTAATTGAAAAGTTCCATTATAGGAATAATGATTTAGTGTATGATAAAAATAGCCTTTTCACTGTTAAGATTAAAGAAATCCGTGATGAAAGGATTATTCAAAAAAAGAGGCGTAAGATTGCTTGATATAGTGAAATCTTCCTATCTTTATGAAGACTAAATCTAAATAATGGTCAGTTTTTAACATGGAAAGAGAAAAAGCTCACGAGGAATTCAGACGCTTCTTAAAAAGAGGTGACAATCGGATTACACCCGAAAGATTCGAGGTTCTGGATTATGCCGTTGAATATCAGGGGCATTTCGGCGCGGATGAACTATACGTAAGAATGAAGAGCAGCAATTCAAATATCTCAAGGGCAACAGTTTACAACACAATTGAACTTCTTGCGCAATGCGGCTTATTGATCAAGAGAAATTTCGGAGAGAATAAAACGCGTTATGAGTCCAATATTAACAAGGGCAGTCATGATCATCTGATCTGCACCAACTGCGGTGCAATCAAGGAATTTTCCGAACCGAAAATTCAGAAGATCGTAAAGGAGATTTCAGAGGAGATAGGCTTTGATTCAACAGGATATTCTTTTAACATATTCGGCAAATGCACAAACGCAAACTGCAGACAGAAAAATAATGCTCACTAATACACTCGATAGAGCGAAAAAAGGAACAAAGATAACAATAGTCAAACTTCCGGCGGGAGTTATCAAATCGCAGCTGATCCGACTTGGAATCTCTGAAGGCGATACGGTGAAATGCGTGGAGAGGCTGCCGGGCGGGACAATAGTGGTCCAGAAGAACCGGCAGGAGATTGCACTCGGTTTTGATCTGGCAAAAAAGATTAAGATAATTCTTCAATAAATAATTCTTAAATAATTAAAATCATTATGACATCCGAAGAGACACTGAAGCTGGAAAAAGATAAAATAAATTCTTCCCTGCCCGGACTGCCGACTGATGGACAGATACAAAAAATTGTGCTGGTTGGTAATCCAAACGTTGGAAAATCGTGCTTCTTTAATTATATGAGCGGAATGTACGTTGATGTATCAAATTTTCCCGGCACAACAGTATCAATAACCA
>JBAYWA010000096.1:0-6617 GCA_041674325.1 Melioribacteraceae bacterium
ACGAAATTAAATTTAAGATCTCTCGCCGCCTTGAAGAGAGTTCTGTATTCATTGGAATCCAGGTCCGAACTGATCCAGGGCATTCCGAATTTTGAGCCGAGATAATCCTTCCACACTGCCCAGGTTTTAATCTGATCAAATCCCAGTCCGTCCTTATTGCCGTAGCCGCTATAAGTTATATCATCCACAAATAAAGAGACGCGTTCCGCTTTTTTTTCATCAAGCTCGCTGACAATGAATCTGGAATGGGGATATAATCCGTTTTCGCTCATAAAGATCAGAAGATTTAAAAATTCTCTGTATGAATGTTCACGACTGATCGGTTCATCAAAATAGTATCCCCAGATTTTTCCAAGCTCTAAAAGTTTTTTATAAAAAATCTCTCTGTTGCCGGTCATGTCCGGAAGGTGGATCTGATAAGCGATATGAAGCGAATCGAATCCGGCATCAGCGAGAAATTCTTTTTGACTCCCGTCATATATCGCGGCAAGAAGAAGATGATTAAATCCCCATTTGGTGTTTAACTCCCTCATCTTTTCAATCGACTTAAACCGGTCGTTATGGGGCCATATCCCTACATTCTTTCCTTCGGCCGCTTTGTAAATCTTGGTCTCCGCCGTCTGAGCAGTAAACCGGGCTGCCTGGAATAAAAATATGAATAAAATGAAAATTTTTAATTTAATTGACATTGTGCCATCCATCGACCAGAAATTGATATTCTAATATTGGAAATATTAATCAAATCTTTAAGCCGGAAGAGTTATATTTGCTGAAAATATTACTCTTTTTTCAAAATTCCGGACCAAAATGGTTGAAATATCCATCATAATAATAAATTATAATTCCCACTATCTCCTGGAAGCATGCCTGAGATCCCTGTTTCTTCAGACAAAAGGGATCAACTATGAGGTGATTGTTGTCGACAACGGCTCAACCGAATCCGGAATAGAGCAGATTCTTCTTGAATTTCCCGGAGTAAAGTTAATCAAAAACTCATCCGGGACTGGATTTGCAGCTGTCAATAATCAGGGATTCGCTGTCGCTCAAGGGAAATATATACTGATGCTGAATAATGATACGGTTTTTATTGAGGATGCGATAACTAAAGTGGCAAATTTTTCCGGAAGCAGAAACGATGAGGCGATAATAGGCTGCAGGCTTTTGAATGAGGATCGTTCATATCAGGTTTCAATTGTTGATTTCGATACAATTCCTAATCTATTCGGAGAGAATTTATTCCTTTATAAATTATTCCCCTGGAATAAGCGGTTGTCTAAATATCACCTTAATGATCCAGCTCTGGAAAATCCGATTGAAGTGGATGCGGTTAAAGGAGCGTTTCTTTTTGTGCCGAAGAGTATATTAGAAAAATTGAATAATCTTGATGAGCGTTTTTATTTCTACTACGAAGAAACCGATCTCTGCTACAGATGGAAAAGTATGGGCGGAAAAGTTTTGTATTACCCCGGTGCGGAGATAGTGCATCTGGGGGGAGCAAGTACTGACTCTGATCACTGGTTCAAATACAGGAATCAGCATATCTCGAAAATTCAGTTTTTCCAGAAACATTTCAATGGGGTTAAATTTTTGACCGCCCTGGGACTCCACGAATTGGGATTACTGTTACGCTTTCCATTATATTTTATTACCGGATTATTTAAAAGAGATTCAGCGTTGATTAAAAAAGCAGGATTTTACTTGCGGACAATCTTTCTTTATCCCAGGAGAAATGAGAGGGTGCGCGGATGAAAAAGATTATGATTGTATTCGGCACACGCCCGGAAGCAATAAAACTGGCGCCTCTAATAAGAGTATTGAAACTTGAGAAATATTTTGAGACAATAGTCTGTTCAACGGGTCAGCACAGGGAGATGCTCCGGCAGGTGCTCGAGATTTTTGATATTTCAGTTGATGAGGATCTCGATCTGATGAAACAGGATCAGACCCTTTTCGATATTACCGCCGATTCATTGATGAAGATTAAATTTACCCTCGAAAAATATTCGCCGGATATAGTAATTGTGCAGGGGGATACTACAACGGCGTTCACCTCTGCTTTAGCAGCGTTTTACAAAAAAATCAGAGTCGCGCACGTTGAAGCCGGATTAAGAAGCAGCGATATCTTAAATCCATATCCGGAAGAAGCAAACAGAAAATTTATCTCAATTCTAGCGGAATATAATTTTGTGCCTACCGAAGACGCGAGAGAAAACTTACTGAAAGAAGGATTTAATCCGGCATCAATATTTGTTACAGGAAATACTGTAATTGACGCGCTAAATGAAATTAATAATAAACTCGAGCTCCCGGGTTTTCATGACCGGATTAGAGCCAATATTGAGAATAAACTGGGTGAGGATATTTTTAGCAAAAGATTCATTCTTATAACGCTTCACCGGAGAGAAAAATTCGGAAAGGAACTCGAGGAGCTTCTTCATACTTTGACGCATCTGGCCGAGAAATATCCCGGTTACAATTTTATCTACCCGGTTCATCTCAATCCGAATGTATTAAATCCTGTCAAAACTGTATTAGGCGGGAAGGATAATATCGTACTTACGGAGCCACTCGATTACCTGCATTTTCTCTATCTTATGAGAGAGTGTCATTTCATAATGAGCGATTCCGGCGGTGTTCAGGAGGAATGCTTTGTATTCAATAAGCCGATTATAGTAATGCGGGAAGTGACGGAGCGTAATGAAGCCGTAAAAGCCGGTTATGCTTTTCTAACCGGAAGCGATGAGACGAAAATTCTATCCAGATTCGCAGAAATTGATTTAAAACTTAAAGAGGGATACAATTTTTTCACTATGGCTAATCCGTACGGCGACGGAAATGCGGCCGGACGGATAGTTGATATACTCAAAATAAAAAACACCAACTAAATATTTCGATGATAAGCAACAGAGATATAATAATCTTCAATGACGATTGGGGAAGATTTCCGTCGACTTTGCAGCATATTGCCCGTGTGCTTATGAAGAACGGCAACAGAGTTTTCTGGATAGGCTCGCTCGGATTAAGAAAGCCTAAACTGACTCTCTCCGATCTGAAACGCGCGGCACAAAAAGTATTGAGAGTGGTCTTTAAATCGGGAAAGAAAAATACCGCGGCGGATATTTCACCGGTCTTAATTTTTCCGTTTGTAATTCCTTTCCACGATTTCAAAATTATCCGCTCAATGAATGCTTATCTGATTGCCCGTGCAGTCAAAAAAGTGCTGTCCGAAAAAAAAGCGGTAAATCCGATCTTCGTTACCTCCTCGCCGGTCAGCGACGGACTGGTAGGCCTCTTGGGTGAATCCTGTTCATTTTTTTATTGTGTTGATGATTATTCTAAAATGGAGAGATCGTTCAAGTGTATTCCCGAAACGGAAAAAAAATTGGTCGAGAAAGCTGATGCCGTTTTTGCAGTTTCGGATTCGCTGTTGCAGACACGCAAATCTCCGAAAGGAAATACATTTTTTGCGCCGCAGGGTGTTCAGATATCGCACTTTAAGAAAAGCGATAGGATACCGGATAGTCTTAAGAATATTAATAAGCCGGTTATCGGCTTTTTCGGATTGATCTCAGAATGGATTGATCTTGATCTGATATACGATTGCGTTAAAAAATATCCGGAATATCAATTTGTAATTATCGGTAAAAGTGTGAGTTCATTAGCCCGATTCGATGGATGCAATAATTTTACATATACAGGGGCGGTGGATTACAACGATTTGCCGGATTACGCTTCGGTTTTTGATGTCGGACTCATCCCGTTTAAGCTGAATGATGTGACAATTCCGGCAAATCCGCTTAAATTATTAGAATATTTTTCTTTGGGAATTCCGGTAGTTTCTACAAATTTGCCTGAGGCGAAAAAATTTGAAAGCCTGGCTTTCATAGCGAAGGATAATAATGAGTTTGTGATGATGATTGCGGAGGCCGTCGCAGACAATTCGTCCGGCAGGAACAGGAAACGGATGGAAAAAGCCGATGAGTATTCCTGGGAATCCGTTACAGAAAAAGTATTCGATATTGTGCTGAAGATAGAATCGGAAAAAAATAATAAAATGAAAATACCCGGATGACCTTCTTCCTTCAAATAGTGCTCTTAATTACCTGTTTAACAATTGTTAATTCATTTGTTATCTATCCCGTAATTGTCTTTTTACTCGGAAAAAGAAAACAGGCGGACAGAAGAAAGAAAGAATACACTCCCAATATCTCAATATTAATAGCCGCCTATAATGAGGAAAAAGTAATCAGGGAAAGGATCAGGAATCTTGCATCCCAATCCTATGACCACAAAATGATGGAAGTCTTTGTGGGTTCCGATGCATCTTCCGACGGGACGAATTCTATCCTTTCAGAATTATGCGGCGAATATAAATGGCTTAATATTAATCTCTTTAATGAGCGGCGCGGCAAAGCCGGAATACTTAATGAATTAGTGCGGGAAGCAAAAGGAGATATTCTTGTTTTTACAGATGCGAATACGGAATTCCATCCGGACGCCCTGAAAAATCTTGTTGCTGATTTTGCGGATGCGAACGTAGGGGGCGTTTGCGGTAAATTAATTTTTGTAGATGAAGAGAAGGATCGTGGTGACGGAGTAGAAGAGATCAGTTATTGGAAATATGAAACTATAATTAAAAATTCGGAAGGGAAGTGCGGTATATCCCTCGCCGCTAACGGAGGAATATTCGCAATACGAAAGGAATTGTATCTGCAAATCCCAACGGAAAAAGCCGTAACCGATGATCTGTTCATTTCGCTCTCGGTAGTTTCTAAAGGCTGGAAATTTACTTATAGAAATGACGCGCTCGCTTACGAAAATACGGGTAAAAATCTGGAAGCTGAGTATATGAGGAAAGTCAGATTCAGCGCAACAAATTTTCAGACCCTCGTCAACTTCAGATCAATGCTGCTGAACAAAAATAAATTCCTGAGTTACGCTTTTTTCTCTCATAAAGTGACAAGATGGTTCTTGCCCTTCCTCCTGATTATGGTTCTTCTTCTGAGCTGGTTTCTCTCGTATGGAAGCAGAGAGATATTGGGCTTTCTCATTCTGCAAATCTTCTTTTATCTTCTCGCGATTGTCGGTTTTCTCTTTTCCATTCTGAGAATAAGGATACATCTCTTTTCACTTCCCTATTTTTTTGTCATTTCAAATATTGCTGTTATTCAGGGATTCATAAAATTTATAAAAAGAAAACATAGCGTTATCTGGCAATCTACAGAGCGATAAATGAAATATGATGTAATTGTAATAGGTGCTGGAATTGTGGGACTCGCTTCCGCCCTGCGGCTGATGCAGAAAAATAATTCGCTTAAAGTCTTGATTCTAGAGAAGGAAGATTCGGTCGCAAAACACCAGACGGGCAATAACAGCGGTGTTATCCATTCCGGCATCTACTACAAACCGGGCAGCCTTAAAGCGCGCAACTGTGTTGACGGTTATAGAATGCTTCTTGATTTCTGCGAAAAAAATGAAGTCGATTATAAAATCTGCGGTAAAGTAATAACTGCTGCAACAGAGAAGGAAATTCCGGTACTGGAAAATATTTTTCTGCGGGGAGTTCAGAACGGCCTGGGCGGAATCAAAAAACTTAATCCGGATGAACTCAGAGAGATTGAACCCCATTCCGCCGGAATAGCGGCAATTTTTGTCCCGCAGACGGGAATTGTAGATTATAAAAAGGTTTCCGAAAAATATCTCGAGCTCATTCGGCATTTCGACGCTAAAGTTGAATTCGGAAAAAAAGTCAAAAATATAATAAGCGGAAACGGACAATGCGAAGTGATTACCGATCACGGCTCTTACCAGTCGGAAATTGTCGTTACCTGTGCCGGATTGTTCTCTGACCGTCTTGCAAGAATGACGCACCCAGATGTACCCTTCCGGCTGATTCCGTTCCGTGGAGAGTATTACAAATTAAATGAAAATAAACATCACCTGGTCAATTCTCTGATATACCCGGTCCCCGATCCCGAATTCCCCTTTCTCGGAGTTCATTTTACGAGAATGATAAACGGTGAAGTCGAATGCGGTCCGAATGCGGTTTTGTCGTTTAAGAGAGAAGGATATAAAAAAATAAGTTTTAATTTGCGCGATACTTTTGAAACTCTTACGTGGAGCGGATTTCACAGGATTATAGGGAAGCACTGGAAAACGGGTATGGGTGAATTTTACCGCTCATATAACAAGAGCGCATTCGTTAAGGCTCTGAGAAAACTAGTTCCGGAAATTTGCGAAGATGATCTGATCCCGGGAGGTGCGGGAGTACGAGCACAGGCATGCTTCAAAGACGGCAATCTTTCGGATGATTTTTATATTCTTGAGGGTAAAAGTGTTATTCATGTCTGTAACGCCCCATCGCCGGCGGCTACTGCATCTCTCTCAATAGGAGATTATATTTCCAATAATGTTTTAAGAAAACTATAGACGGCCTAATGGATAAAAAAACTGAAAAATTTCTGATTCTTATAACTGATTTTATCGCCGTGAACGTTGCATGGCTTCTCTTTTTCTACCTTCGTGTTCAGACAGGGTGGTTCGATGTCATTGCCCAGCCGGATGTATTACTTTCGATGATTGCAGTTTACTTCTACTGGCTGGTGATCTTCACATTC
>JBAYWA010000097.1:0-6548 GCA_041674325.1 Melioribacteraceae bacterium
TGTTCAAATCTAATCTCATTCGCGCCGATGCAATTCAAAAAAGAATTTCTTGACAGGCTTACAACCGCCAAGAAAATTGTTTTCTTTACCGGAGCCGGAATCTCCGCCGAAAGCGGCATCTCTACCTTCAGGGGTAAAGACGGTATCTGGAATAAAATGAAACCGGAGGAACTTGCCAGCTTTGATGCCTTCATGCGAAATCCTGACCTTGTTTGGGAATGGTATCAGCACCGGAGGGAGATAATCAGCCAAGCTAAACCGAATACCGGGCATATCACTATTGCCGAATTAGAAAAATATTTTGATGTTTCCGTGGTGACTCAGAATATCGACAATCTACACAGAAGAGCCGGATCTAAAAAAGTTTTTGAACTGCACGGAAATATTGAGAGAAATTTTTGCGTCGGCTGCCATACAAATTACAATTCTATTGAATTAAAACTCAGCGACGGCGTTCCCAAATGCGCAAAATGCGGCGGACTTGTAAGACCCGATGTTGTATGGTTCGGAGAGATGCTTCCTCCGGATGAATTCAGCGAGGGGGAAAAGGAAGCCGAGTGGAGCGATATCTGTTTTGTGGTCGGAACCTCCGCTGTGGTCTATCCGGCGGCATATATCCCCATAACTGCCAGAAAAGCGGGCTCTTATATTGTAGAGATAAATCTGGAGCCGACCGAATTATCGCGGTTCGCGGATTATTCGCTCTTCGGAACGTCGGGGACAATATTGCCTGAAATTTTAGAGGAAGTAAAGAAATTTAAGAAGTAACCTGTTTTTCGTTTTCTTAAATACCCGATTCTTCTTCAGCATAGGTGTTTTCAGTTTCAAACACTCTCACTTTAACGAAATGAACATTTTCCGGAAGACCCGCTCCCTTTATTTTATTGAGAAGGAAGAGACAAATATTTTCCGCCGTTGAATCAAAATCGACAACAACTTTTTCGGATTTTAGTTTATCCAGAATTTCAATTACTTCAGTATCGCTACTGCATACCATGAAAGCGTGATCAAGCCTATCGATAATAGGGCCGATTATTTTTTTCATTTCATAATAATCGATGACCATCCCGTTAGCATCGGCGTCTCCCGTCAGTTCAACCATGCATTTATACGAATGTCCGTGCAAATTTCTGCATTTCCCGGCGTGGAATGGAAGGCGGTGCCCCATTTCCCAGGTAAATTCTTTAGCTATCTTCATTAAACACCTTTTGCGGTTGGTTCCCAAATAAATTTATGAATCTGCAATTGAAATCTCACCTTCAGTTTGTCTTCAAGTATCCATTCCACAAGTTTCACCGGTTCAAGTCTGCCGAACACTACCGATAAAAGAATGGAGCATTTTGCAGTTAAGTCATACTTGAATATTATCTCCTTAACCCACTCATAATCTTCTCTGTTCCCCACTACAAATTTAATTTCATCCGTTGTCTTTATCAGATCCAGATTTTCGTAAAGATTTTTTTTCAGCATTTTGCTGGACGGGCATTTAAGGTCGAGTATTATCATCACGCGCTTGTCGATATTGTTTATAGGAAGGCTGCCCCCTGTTTCGAGCATAACTTCATAGCCTTCATCACAGAGCCGTTCCATTAGTCCCGCTGATTCCTTCTGGAAAAGAGGTTCACCGCCGGTTATCTCAACCAAATTGCAATTGTATTTTTTAACCTCATCGAGAATTTCATCAATCGACATCTCTTTCCCCTCATAAAACGCGTACTCCGAATCGCAATATGAACAGCGGAGGTTACAGTAGGTGAGTCTCACAAAAACGGTCGGAATGCCCGATTTAGAGCTTTCTCCCTGGATCGAGAAATATATTTCATTGATCTTTAACATAAAATGCCGCTTTACCGGTTAAAAGAGGCGCAAAGATAAGAACAAAGGTTTTTATAATAAAGTTAATATCAAAGAGAGTTTGATTTGTTACCCTCCGAATGCTATATTTACCCACGTTTTTTAACAAAATAAGGTTTTTATTAATGGCGCAGCACAAATCAGCTAAAAAGAGAGTTCGTTCGACCAAAAAAAGAGCAGAGAGAAATAAAGCGGCTTTATCAAAAGTAAAGACACTTACTAAAAAAGTTGTTGATGAAAAAGATCCGGTTAAAGCCCAGACACTTTTAGTAGAAGCAGTTTCTTTTTTAGATAAAACAGCTTCCAAAGGCAGAATGCACAAAAATACAGTTGCCAGAAGAAAATCTACTCTTACAAAACACGTTAATAAATTATCCCCGGCAAAATAATTTAACGCGGTTTCAATTTGGCTTAACGGGCAGCTCAATTTTTTCGAGTCTGCCTTTTTTTATAAATCCTTTACAGCCCCCTTGCCCTCAGCCTCCGGCAGATAAAATCTGACCTGATAAATTTCGGATTTGATCCCCTCCGGTTTCGAAATCTTTTTTCTTATCAGAACAGAATGCTCTATAAAAATGTGATCATCAATCTTTGACCCGAAGAGATACGATAATCCTTTCACTACAACATGCGAACCGATTATTGCCGGATGCTGGTCGCTCCCTGCAATCCTAACTCCCGATTCTATCCTTGAAGAGGAGCCTATGTAAACATTTCCCTTTATTGAATTTGAAGTCAGAATTTCCACGTGATCCCCAAGTTCAATTTTTTGTCCGTAGAAACAGGATAACCGCGAATTTTCTTTTACCGTTACGTTCTTTCCAAAAAATATATCTCCGTCAAGAAACACATTTTTGCCGAGCTTTAAATTGTAATTCAGCCTTACTCCCTTTCCTATATAGACACCTTTACCTAAATGAATATCCAGAGGCGTCCCGATGTTATCCAGATTCAGGATCTCTTCAACAACATTTTCTTCAATGAAGAAATCGTCGGGGTCGTCAATTACTATGATGTCCTTCAGTTTATCATAGACTAGCCGGCGGGCAATTGCATCCATCTCCTTAAGAACCGATTTGTTATTGAATCCCATAAGTACATACTGCTCTTTCGGCGAGACAGCTTGAACGGAAAATCCGTTTTTATTGAAAAGTCCTATCAGATCGGTCAGGTATAGTTCACTCTGAACATTGTTGCTTTCAATTTTTCGAATTAATTCTGCCAGAGGTTTAAATTTGAAAGCGTAAACGCCGGAGTTGAACTCCCGGTTCTCCAGCAGATCTTTTTTGCTGAATTTAATATTTTTCTTCTTGTAGACTGATTTGTATCCTGCTTTATTATCAACTTCAAGAATATCTTTGTACTCCAGAATTTCAATTACTCTACCGGCATCTTTTAATTTTGCATTCTTCAGGTCTTTGGATGGCACTCTCACAATCCTTCCGTAATAATTATTCTCTGCCGGTCCATCAAATACGCCCGTAAGAACCATCATGTCGGCCTCGGAACTGTAAAATTTCTCTTTAAAAAACCGGATCGTCTCCTGATCTATAAGTCCCATATCTCCGGGAAAAACAAAGACTGTTCCGTCATAGTTCTTCTCGTTTATCCTCTCCATAGCTATCTGAACCGCGTGCCCGGTTCCTTTCTGAACCTCCTGAAACGCATATGAGACCAATTTCTTCTTCCCGACGGTTTTTATTACCTCTTCGGCTTTTATTCCTGTCACAATAATAATATTTGAATCCGGAAGTCCTTTCCGGCATGCATCGCATACCCGTTCAACAGTAGGAATCTCCCAGATTTTGTGGAGCATTTTTGAAACCTGAGATTTAATACGCTTTCCATGCCCGGCCGCTAAAATTATCGCCGTTTCTTTATTTGTGTTAACAAATGAAGCCGAGTAATCATTGACCAGGGTTAGAATATCCGCCGCGGGATGAGTTTCCTTCATATAATCCTCTATTGGAATGAACAACTAAATCAAATTTAATAATATTCGATAATATTATTGGAAGAAACATTTCGATGCTTTCAGTTTTATAATTTTGCATTTAGGTCCATTTTGTTTATTTATCATCATACTATTTGAGGGAAATCGAATTATGAGATGGAAAGCTCTGTCCCTGACAGCACTGGTAATACTTACACTTTCGTCATTCAGCGGGTACTCGCAGGATAAGGGATTCGGTCTGGGAATAATCCTGGGGGAGCCGACCGGCGTCAGCGGTAAATACTGGCTGGATGAGAGCTGGGCTATTGATGCGGGATTGGCTTATTCATTCGCCCATCCGAATAAAACGTTTTCCTTTCACGCCGATTACCTTTTCCACGATGAAACTCTGATCAGGTCATCTCTCCGCCTTCCGGTTTATTACGGAATAGGAGCCAGGCTGCACGCGGGAAACGGCGGCGGAAATACATTTGGCGCTAGAGGAGTTATTGGAATTGTATGGATACCGGAAAACACTCCCTTCGATCTGTTCATAGAATTGGCTCCGGTATTTAATCTCTTTCCGGAAACTTCACTGCACCTTGACCTGGCGGTCGGCGGCAGATATTATTTTAAATAACGGAATAAACTTGACTCAGCCACATACAACATTTTTTGATACCCCCGAGAGAAACTCTCAGTCGGAAATTTTGGAAGAGATATTACTTTTCAAGGAAAATTCTGTTATCAATCAGCTTCTTGAAGGATATCCCGAGGTAGCGGTAATTCTGAATAAAAACCGCCAGATAGTGGCATTCAATTCAAAAGCCCTTAACAAATTTAAATCTGACGATTACTTTGACATCGTAGGAAACAGATTCGGCGAGGCTATTAACTGCATACATCATGCTGAAACGAATGACGGGTGCGGGACTTCCCTTTTCTGCAGAGAATGCGGTGCGGGAAAAGCTTTAAAAGAGAGCCGGGAAAAGGGAATCTCTACCGAAGAGGAATGCAGAATAACAACAAAATCCGGCGACATCGAGATTTCCCATAATTATCACGTCTATTCGAGATTAATAAAAATAGATCTAACAGATTACACTATTTTTACACTGCGAGACATCTCCAATGAAAAACGTCGTGAGGCGCTGGAAAAAATATTCTTTCACGATGTTCTCAACACCGCAAGCGCAATCAAGGGATTATCGGAAATTCTTTCAGAAGCCGATTCTGAAGCGGAGAGAATTGAATTGAATGATGCTCTTAACGGCTCAGCGAGACAACTTGTAAACGAGATTCAGGCTCAGCGGGAATTGCGCAATGCCGAGGACGGTCACTTACAGCCCGAGCTGACTTTGATCCCCGTGAATGAAATTCTGGTTTCTCTGCAGGCAGCATATAAAAATCACGAACTCTCCTTAGGAAAACTTTTTCAGTTTATTAAAACCGATGACGGTCTTTGTGTAACATCCGACTTCTCTCTCCTGATCCGCTGTATGGGTAATCTGATAAAAAATGCCCTGGAAGCATCTGCGAAAAACGAAAAGATCGTAGTATCTGCATCAGCAGATGTAACCGGGATAAATTTCAATGTGTTTAACGAAAAAGTTATTCCCGAGACGGTGCAGCTGCAATTATTCCAGAGATCTTTCAGTACAAAGAAGATGAAGGGAAGGGGACTGGGACTTTACAGTGTAAAATTGATAGTGGAACAATACCTGAACGGAAAAGTTTCATTCAGTTCGAATGAAGCCGAAGGGACAAACTTCACAATTCATCTGCCTTCTGATCGGGCAGGCGGTTCATGAATTAATTCCAATCATTGGAGTTCCGACTGATTTTGATTTTTTTTTACGGCACGGAATTCTTCCTTAAATATGGTGTATTTTCATATCTGAAAATCCCAAAATCCAAAGCATCTTTATTTCTTAATTCATTCCGATATGGTTATTTTTGAATTAACCTATTAAGGAGATATTATGAAAATAAGCGGTCGGTTCCTTAAATCGCTGAAACTGATTACACTTACGGCAACACTTACAATTATACTTGGAATGATACCCGCTTCTCCGGAAGAAGGAATGTACCCTCTTAGTGAGATTGAGAAAGTTGACCTGCAAAAAGCCGGATTGAAAATTGAGAGTAAAGATGTTTACAATCCGAACGGCGTTAGTCTTGTTGACGCACTTGTACAGCTTAGCGGATGTACCGTATCATTCATTTCAGAAAACGGCCTGATCATTACTAATCACCACTGCGCTTTTGGAGCCATTACAAGGGCTAGTACTGTGGAAAGGAACTACCTCGAGAATGGATTTTATGCCGCCACACAAACCGAAGAGATACCATCCCAGGGTTATACCTGCCGGATAACCGAATCCTATCAGGATGTGTCGGATGTAATTCTATCGGAGGTTGCTAATGTTACAGATCCTGCGGAGCGCACAAAGGCAATCGCAAAAAAAATAAGAGAGCTCTCCACTGCGGCATCAAACGAAAAAGAATCGATAGTCGCCGATGTATCAGAAATGTTTGCCGGGAAAACTTATGTGCTGTTCAAATATCGGATCATAAGAGATGTGCGTTTGGTATTCGCTCCGCCGCAGTCGATAGGTAATTTCGGCGGTGAGACTGATAATTGGATTTGGCCCCGTCATACAGGGGATTTCTCGGTGATGCGGGCTTATGTTGCTCCTGACGGAAGCGCCGCCACATATTCCAAGGACAATGTTCCTTTTAAACCGAAAAAGTTTTTAAA
>JBAYWA010000098.1:0-6545 GCA_041674325.1 Melioribacteraceae bacterium
ATACAGATATTATCTTCACGACCGGTGGTACCGGCATTGGACCGAGAGATATTACGCCGGAGGTAGTTGAAAAATTCGCCGATAAATTAGTCCCAGGTATTATGGACCAGATCCGTTTGAAGTATTTTGAAAAACTCCCTTCGGCAATTTTAAGCAGATCTTTGTTCGGCGTTAAGGATAAAACGCTTATCTTCTCAATGCCGGGAAGCGTTAAAGCCGTTGAAGATTATCTGCTGGAAATAACAAAAATTCTCGAGCATTCGATCTTGATGGTTCATGGACTCGGACATTAACAGGAAACTATTATTTCTCCGACATAAACGGGTAGCGGAAATCCTTTCTTGCCACAAAATTTTCTTTAATCGTCCTTGGAGATACCCACCGCACTAAGTTCAGAAAACTTCCGGCTTTATCGTTAGTTCCGCTGCCCCGTGCGCCGCCGAACGGCTGCTGGCCAACAACCGCTCCAGTCGGTTTATCGTTAATATAGAAATTTCCGGCCGCGTGTTTTAAGATCCGGTCTGCCGTTACAATCGCGTTTCTATCCTGCGCAAAAATTGCACCTGTTAAAGCGTAAGGCGAAGTATCATCGCACAACCGGAGAGTCTCTTCATATTTATCGTCCTCGTAAACGTAGACAGTCAGAACCGGTCCGAATATCTCCTCTTCCATAGTTTTAAATTTTGGATTGGTAGTCACAATTATTGTAGGATTAATAAAATATCCCGCCTTATCATTAAATTTCCCGCCGGCAATTATTTCTGCGTCTTTAGACTGCTGGGCGTATTTGATATAACCGGTAATTGTATCGAATGCGGCCTGATCTATTACGGCATTATTATAATTTGAAAAGTCCGCAACATCTCCGGTTTTTAATTTTTTCAGTTCCGAAACAAGGTACTCTTTTAACTCGGGCCAGATCGACTTTGGAATATAAGCCCTGGAAGCCGCGGAACATTTCTGCCCCTGATATTCAAACGCGCCTTGTATTAATGATACTCCAAGTCCGCGCACATCCGCGCTCTTATGGGCAAACACAAAATCCTTACCGCCGGTTTCCCCGACTATCCTCGGATAGCTTTTATAATTCGGAAGATTGTTCGAAATTGTTTTCCACATCTGCTGGAATACGGGCGTGCTTCCGGTAAAATGAAGTCCCGCAAAATTCTTATCGTTAAAAATTACATTGCCGATTGTGGAACCGGAACCCGGAAGGAAGTTAATTACGCCAGGAGGCAATCCTGCGGCTTCAAGTAGTTTAATTATAAAATATGCGGAATAAACACTGGTGCCGGCCGGTTTTAAAATCGAAACATTTCCCATTATTGCCGGAGCTCCCGGCAAATTGGCGTTGAAGGTGGTAAAATTAAAAGGCGCAATGGCGAATACGAATCCTTCTAAAGGACGGTATTCCATTCTGTTCCACATTCCGTGAGGTGAATGAGGGGGCTGTTCCTGATAAATTTTATTCGCATAATAAATATTAAAACGGAAAAAGTCGGCAGTTTCGCAGGCGGCATCAATCTCGGCCTGATGAACATTTTTGCTCTGGCCGAGCATAGTTGAAGCATTAAGCGTATATCGCCAATCAGTCAGCGTTATCATATCCGCGGCTCTGGAAAAGATTGCCGCACGATCCTGCCAATCCATAACAGACCAAGTCTTATACGCGTCCATCGCCGCTTCGATTGCCATGCGTGCTTCCTTTTCACCCGCTTTATGATACTTTCCAATAATTTTTTTGTGATTATGGGGAAGGGTGATATTTTCGGTCTTTCCTGTCCGGATCTCCTTGCCGCCGATTATTAACGGGATGTCAATTTGCTGGTTTTGCATCTCGGCGATTTTCGCTTTTAATGCTTCTCTTTCCTGTGAACCGGGGGCGTAGTTTTTAACTTCTTCGTTCGTTGGTAAAGCCAAATTAAAGATTGCATTTGCCATAAATATAAATTTCCTCGTTTTTTTATCTGCTTAATAATATTAAAACACCGGATGGGGTTAAAAAATTCAAAATGGGGAAGTCTTGCCGGCCGAGTTTTTATTCCCCTTAAAATAGCCGGATAAAAGGCTTTATGCGGAAATTACGGTTCAATCATTGGGATTAAGAATGATGTAACGAAAAGATCAGATGATGAACGCAGAGAATGCATCCAGCCGGCTGGAACTATAAATTCCTTCCCGGCAATTAATTCGACCTCTTTATCTTCCAAAACTCCGAAACCCTTTCCTTTTACGCAGTAAAAAATTTCGTCGTGTTTCGGATGTTTATGAAGTGCAACTTTACTTTCGTATGTAATATGATAAACGTTTGTTACAACTTTCTTTTTAAACTCTTCAACATTCATTTTAACGATACTTCCTGAGATTTCCGGGTTTCAGTTTTTATCCAATGCTTTTTTCAGGGCGCTTATAAAATAGTCAATCATTTTTTCGTTTGAGTTGTAGCCCATTAATCCGATTCGCCAGATTTTTCCCGCAAGTTCTCCCAATCCCGCACCGATTTCCAGATTATGTTTTGTGAGAAGTTCAATTCTCACCTTAGCCTCATCTACTCCATCGGGTACTTTTATTGCGAGCAGATGAGGGATTCTCTCGCCCGCCGGAACGATGGGTTCCAGATCGAGCTCTCCCTTCAATCTGGAAATTAATTTAGCGCTGTTCTCTTTATGTCTGCGCCATGAGTTTTCGATCCCCTCTTCTTTAAGAATCAGCAGTGCTTCATGTAAACCGTAAAACTGATTGCTGGGAGCCGTGTGATGATACATCCTTTTCTCTCCGCCGCTCCAGTAACCTAACAATAAATTAAGATCATTGAACCAGCTTTGTATGGGAGTTTTTCTGTTTCTGATATGATATAATGCGTGTTCGCTGAATGCCATAGGAGCCATTCCCGCCACACACGCCAATCCTTTTTGCGAGCAGGAATATACAGCATCAAGGTTCCACTCATCTACCGATACTTCTGCTGCGCCTAATGAAGTAACAACATCTGCTACCACAAGACAATTATGTCTATGCGCAATCTCGGAAAGCTGTTTTATATCTGAGAGGGCTCCCGTAGATGTTTCAACGTGAACAAAGGCAACAATTTTTGCATCGGCATTTACATTGAGCGCGTCCTCGAGTTTCTGAGGATCTATGGCACGCCCCCAGGTTTCCCTGACAACGACAGGGTGACCGCCGATCTTTTCAACTATCTGAACCATTCTATTCGCAAAATATCCGCCGGTACAGACAATAACCTTGTCTCCCGGTTCGACCATATTCACCAGGCACGCTTCCATTCCGAGTGAGCCCGGACCGGAAAGTACGAATGTTGAATCGCTTTCAGTTTTGAATGTGTACTGAAGCAATTGTTTTATGCTGTCCATCAACTCTATGAACTGAGGATCCAGATGGCCGAGTGTGGCGTGTGAAAGAGCAGTCAGAACTTTCGGATTTACATTTGACGGGCCTGGCCCCATTAAAATTCTATGATGCGGATTAAAGGATTTGTGAGACATCATTTCTCCAGAGCTAATTTTTACGTTACAAAATTTTAATAGATATATTTTAAAAATTCCCGCCTAATTTATAAGGCCGGCATTAATCAAAATCTGTTTAAGAAGCTGCTTATCTCCTTCATTCAGAGGTGAAAGAGGGGATCTCGGCTCACCGCCGAAATATCCGAGCATATCCATAGCCGCTTTCAGTCCTGCAACGCCGTACCTCGCGGTAATTGCTTTGTTGACAGGGAGCATTCTTTTCTGCAGATCAAGAGCTTCTTTATGTTTTCCGCTTTCAGCCAATTTTTGAATCTGAACACATTCATCCGGTGCAATATTTGCAAGCGCTAAAATTCCGCCGTTGGCACCGGCGGCTATTCCCGGATATAATACTGATGCGGTTCCGATTATTGTGACAAAATCGTCAGGGGTCTGGTCAATTATTTCCGTAGTCTGCCGGATATTCTCGGAGCTGTTTTTAATTCCGGCAATGTTTTTATGTGCGGACAATTTTGCAACCGTTTCCGCTTCAATATCAACTCCCGTAAATTTCGGAACGTTATAAATAATTACCGGAACTTTTGTATTATCAGCCACCTCGGTAAAGTATTTTATATAAGCTGCCGGTTTCATTTCTGATTTGTAAAAAGAAGGGGTCAGTATTAACGCGTAATCCGCGCCCCGGTCAGCCGCATCATTTGACAGGGAAATTGTCTCCTTTATTGAATCCGACCCGGTTCCCGCAATCAGTAATTTTTGTTCCGGTATATTAGTCCTGACTGCCTCGACAAGTTTTAATTTCTCTTCGCGAGTAAGAAAAACACTTTCACCGTTAGAGCCCATCACAACATATCCGCTTAAACCGGTTTTATTCCATCTCAAAAAATTTTGTTTCAGCTTATCGTAAGCAACTTCGCCGTTTAAAAACGGAGTTGCTATCGGAGGCATAATACCATTTAACTGCTTCATAAATAATTCCTGTAAAATTTAGATTCCGGCGCCCGGAAAACTTTTTAATGAGCGGCTGAATGCCCGAAATTTAGAACAAGTTTTTTAGAACAAACCAAACGTTTGCGGGACGTTCCGCTAATCGTCTCATATACCATGGGTACCAGAAATCACCGTAACTGATTAACACTCTCACCTTCTGACCCTGATTAGCCAGATGTTTCTGGTAACCGGGTTTTATCCCATACAGCATCTGAAATTCAATCTGATCCTTCGGAACGCTATAGTGTTTTGCTTCTTTTAAAATATGCGAACAAAGATTTTCATCGTGTGTGCCGAAAGCAATTCTTGTTTCTTTCCCTTTTTTCTCTTTCAGCATCACTTTTGCAAGGTGCAAATAGTTTTCGTCAACATCTTTTTTTGAACTGAATGCGATATCGGCAGGTTCTTTATATGCCCCTTTAACCAGACGGATATTCGCACCTATCTTCATCAGTTCCTCAAGATCTTTTTCGGTTCTAAAGAGATATGCCTGAAGGCACAATCCCACATTATCAGACTCCAGCCGGATTTTTTCATAAAACCGGATGGTTTTTTCGGTATAAGCGCTTCCCTCCATGTCTATCCAGATTATATTGCGGGACTTCTCTTTAACTTTTCTTGCGATAGCTATGAAGCGGTTATAAGTTTCATCAAAAGAGGAATCGAAACCAAGCTGTGTCAGCTTTAAAGAAATTTCCGTATCAATTTTTTGTTCTGAGATTTCATCTATGAGTTCCAGATAATGGTCACGAACCTCCAGTCCCTCCGAAAGCTGCCTGATATTTTCACCAAGGCGTGTAAAAAGAGTTGGAATGGAATCTTCTTGAAATAATTTCGCGGAACCGATGGCGTCAATTGCCTTTTCGCCGGGCATGAATTTTTTTATGGCGCGTTTGACAAAACTCCATCTAGGAACATGGGTGCGCATCCATGGATTTTCAGAAGCCCAAAGAAGAACATTTCTGGAAATTCCCATTCAAAGATCCTTTCTAATAAATAGTCAGACCAATATTATATTTTTTTGCGGATTGGTCAACCATTCGCTTCCGTATTCTGTAATTATTACCATCTCTTCAATAGAAACAACTCCGTGCCCCGGGACGGTTAATCTAGGCTCAATTGTAAAGACCATGCCGGCTTCCAGTTTCTGAAACGGTTTTTGTGCGTATTTTTCCCAAGCCGGTCCGAGCAGTGCGGTACCGTCGTGTGAAAATCTTCCAACCTGATGACCAAGCCCGAAAGGATATTCATCATAGCCGTTCGAAGTTATTATATCGCGGGCTATCCTGTCAATTTCCCATCCCTGCGCGCCCGGTTTTATTCCCTGTTTAGCTTTTTCAATTGCCTCGGTTATAACTGCAAATCCCTTCTGAACTGATGGCGGCGGATTTATTTCACCATCCCGTAAAATGTAAAAAGTACGCTGCATGTCGGAACAATAACCGTTAACCTTTACACCAAAATCCATATTGAGTATATCCCCGTTTTGCACTTTGCGGTCGGTGGGGGCATAGTGCGCGCCGGCATTTTCCGGTCCTGTAAAAACCGCAGGGCAGACTTTTTCTTCCCAGGCAAACCCCAGCTTTCTATTTTCAACCTGCAGTTTCATGAAAGCGGCAATCTCTTTCTCGGTTTTTCCGGGTTTGATAAATTTTGCGGCCAGGTTAAATATCTCTTCAGTATGTCTTATAGCCTCTCGGATGTTATCGGATTCGGATTTTGATTTTCTTTCCCTCAGCGCGGAAACAATTTTTTCCGCGGAGACCAGTCTGTTCTCAAACCCGATCTCAGAAAGAACATTTTGAAGTGTCAGATACATCCCGTAAGTCAATCCGTCGCAGATCTCGCTTCCAACCGAATAATTAACTGCGATTTTTTCGGGATTTAACTCCTTTAATATTTTCAGTAGAGGTTCCTTAAATCCTTTCACAAATCCGGTAACAGAATTATAAACGCCCAGTTCTTCAACTGTAAGGCGGTCATACTCTCCTACGACAGCGTGCGCTTCAAATTTTGTAATAAGGAAAGATGAATGCCAGGTAAGATCGGCCTCCACCAGAAATGCAAGGG
>JBAYWA010000099.1:0-6543 GCA_041674325.1 Melioribacteraceae bacterium
AAAAAGGGAATGTGCCTTCACAATTATAAAGCATTATGTTAATTCAATATGAATAGGAACATTGTTTTGATTAAACATTCGAAAAAATAAATCGATAATCGAGTAGAGGTAAGAAGAAGTACTTCTTATTCAAGGATGAAAATATTTTGAACTGGATTTCAAAATGAAAACAAAACTATTTTTAATTGCAGTTGCATCCATATTTCTATTTCTTGGATGCAGCAAGGAGGGTCCAACAGAAGTTGTTCAACTTCCTAATTATACAGGTCAATACCAGTCAGTCCCGTATCAATCAGCTCAATCTGAAGATCCCGTGGTTATTCTATTATTATCTCAGGAAGGAAATAAAATATCCGGAACTGGGAATTGGAATGGGATTACGTTTAATTTTAACGGTACATTGATTGAAAAACATATACTCGTCACTTTTATTCTAAAAGGAACAAATTTAGGCGAAATTAATGGAACGATAGATTCGTGGATAGGATCCGATAAATCTTTAGCAGGCGGATACCAGCTGTGGAACAATACTGGGATAATTTCGGGAGCTATAAGATTCAAGCCGGTTACGATCTAAGCCGATTCCCGTGAAATATATTTCCGGAAATAATACAAAGCTCCGGAAGCCGGAGCTTTGCGCAGAATAAACTAATTATTTGTCAACTGTTCTAATACTTTTCTGATTCTGGAAATTCCATCCTCAATATTTTCTCTTGTTATTGTTAATGCCGATCTGAAACGCACCGATCTGCTGCCGCAGCCCAGCATTATCATCTTATTTTTATAAAGCAGATCGAGAAATGTTTTTCGGATTTCCTGTGAAGGCAGATCAAATGAGCACATCAAACCGAGTCCTCTTGACTGACTGATAAGCTCCGGAAATTCATTCTGTATCTCATAAATATTATTCAGAAGATAATTCCCCATCAGACGCGCATTCTCAACCAGATTTTCATCTTCAATGATCTCCAGACTTCTTCTCGAACGGACCATATCAGTCAAATTTCCTCCCCAGGTGGAATTAATTCTGCTCGATGTCCTGAATACGTTATCCTCTATCTCGTCAATTCTGTCGGATACCATAATGCCGCAAATATTTGTTTTTTTTCCGAATGCCATAATATCCGGCTGAACATAAAATTCGTGAGCCCACATTTTGCCGGTCATTCCGACGCCGGTTTGAACTTCATCGAACATCAGGAGAATATCATTCTCGTCGGCAATTTCACGCAGCTTAATAAAAAATTCTCTGCGGAAGAAATTGTCGCCTCCTTCTCCCTGAACCGGCTCAATTATGATTACCGCAATATCATCAGGGTTATTAAGTATAGCGCTCTTAATCTCAGCAATTGCCTGATTCTCAAGTCTGATAGTTTCCGTTAAATTGTCTTCGAGCGGGAATCTGATTTTCGGATTAATGATCCTGGGCCAGCTGAATTTTGGATAATGTGCGATTTTTACTGGATCAGTGTTCGTCAACGACATTGTGTAGCCTGATCTGCCGTGAAATGCCTCTCTGAAATGAATTACCTGATGACCACGTTCCTCTTTATAACCCTTTAGATAATTTTTCCTGACTTTCCAGTCGAAGGCGGCTTTCAATCCGTTCTCTACCGCTAAGGCACCCCCGTCAATAAAGAATAAATGTGTAAAGTAATCAGGAACCGCCACTCTGTTTAACGTATCTACAAATTTAGCCATCTCGACTGTGTAGATATCAGAATTAGAGGGTTTGTTGATTGCTGTTTTGGACAATTCTTCCCGGAATTCTGGATTATTAATTTTTGGATGATTTATTCCGACAGGGGATGAAGCGAAGAATGAAAAGAAATCGAGATATTCGTCTCCCGATTTCTCATCAACTATCGTTAATCCGTGACTTTTTTCAAGATCAAGGACAAAATCGAATCCGTCAACAAGCATTTTGCCTTTCAGGACCTGATGAACGTTTTCGGCCGTTATTTCGGCGTTTTTATTTTCAATTTCCATTGTAATTAATGATGATTCCATAAATTTCCACCTTGGATAGTAAAGAATAATTTGGTTGAGAGAGTTAGAAAAAAATGGAATATTAATTAGAAGACTTGTTCGAAGCGGGAAGAGTTGTAGTTCCGGAGGTTTTTCCGGCCTGTTATTTTAGAAAAAATGATATACTTGCACATATGTTTTTTATATTTTCTAAATAAAGATAGTTATATTTGTCCGTATCTTCAATGCGTATCAAAAAAAGAGTCTGTAATTTTAAACCTGTACGGTATGAAATGAATCTATTTGGCAGACATCTGAAACTACTTATTATTTCTTCAATCACAATACTAACAGCGTTATCTATTTTCATATCATGCGGCAAGGGCTCCGGAATCGGAGATGGCTCTGAGTACTTTTCTTTCGATAGATCTAATCTAGGTATTGAAATTGTCGATCAGGAGATGGGGATTAAATTCTATCCTCCGAAAGAATGGGAATTAAGACAAACATCAATCTCCCGCAAAATCGAATCACGCGATTCTTCGAATCCGGCAGATCAATTCATATATCACCCTACTTACGTTTTTTTCAACAATTCTACTGGCGGATTACTGAGTGTTGGAAGAGTAACTGCCGATGATACCACGTTAACGGGGAGCGCGCGCATTAATTTTTACAAAGGACTCTTAAATACAAAACATAAAAATGACAATCTCTCCACCGCTAATTTTGTGCACTCAAAACTCTATTTCTCAAGATTTAAGATTCAAAAACAGAACCTCGTTTCATATAAACTGATTTTTGAAAATAAACGGGGTGAGATTATCGAGTTCGATTACACTATTCCACAGGATAATCTTGAGAGCGCGGATCCTTCCATAAAGTCTTCAATTGGATCAATTAGACCGGAATGACAATCTCATTCGGGATTCTCTAAATTATTTTTTTTAATTTAATACCATTAATAAATAGAAAGGCTGTAAATGAGATTTTGCTTAAATGTTGACCACATCGCAACTATGCGTAATGCCAGAGGAGAGTCGCAGCCGGATCCGGTAACGTTTGCTCTAATGGCAGAGCAGTACGGAGTTGATGGAATTGTAGTTCATCTGCGTGAAGACAGAAGACATATTAATGAGAGGGATCTGAGGCTTTTAAGAGAATTAATAACCACCAAACTTGATCTTGAAATGGCTGCGGTTGATGAAATTATTAATATCGCGTGCGAAATTAAACCTGAACTTGCAACAATTGTCCCGGAAAAGAGACAGGAACTCACAACTGAGGGGGGAATAAATGTAATCGATAATATCGATCAGATCCGTTCGGCTATCGAAAGACTGCACGCGGCCGAGATTCCCGTTTCTCTCTTTATTGAGCCGGAGATCAATCAGATAGATGTTGCGGCGGAGATCAACGCGGATTATATTGAAATACATACCGGCCATTATGCAAATGCTTCCTGCGAAGAGGATATTTTCGAAGAACTCGAACGGATCCGTCTAGCTGCCAAGCACGCAAAGAAACTAGGTATGGGTGTTAATGCCGGGCATGGGCTGAATTACATTAATATAAAAGAGTTTCTGGCTATTGAGGAAATTGATGAAGTTAGTATTGGCCATGCTGTGCTGGCCCGCGCTATGTATGTCGGCTGCGAACAGGCAGTCAAAGAGATGATGACGCTTACAGGGTCCCGGTGATTTACTGTTCTTTTCATTCATCCTGTCGATTTGATTACTTGGGGATTATTGGTATTAGAGAGATGACCCTGTAGATGAACAAGGCTGATATATTATTAAAAGAAAAGTTAGATTATCATTATAGGTATTTCGATGCCTCAAGGATCTCTCCTGATCCGCTGGAATTCCCCCGTAGATTTAATAATTATTATGATATTGAAATCTCTTCCTTCATCTCTTCTGTTTTCGCATTCGGGAATGTAACTCAGATTATAAAGACATTAGATAAAATTCATATCTCAATTGAAAACCGGCCTTACGAATTTGTTAAATGTTATTCTTATCCGGATGGCCTGAAATTATTCTCCGATTTAAAACACAGATTCTACACTGGTAATGATATTGCCTTGTTATTCCATTCGCTTAATAAAATTTACTCGAATTATGGTTCTCTGAAATATTTTTTTCTTCTTTATTATTTCGAGAATGATCCAAATCTGAAAAACGCACTATCATTTTTCTCCAAAAATTTTCTGGAAATCGGCTCCGGGAAGGGAAGTATTTCGCACGGATTAAAATTTATGATTCCCGATCCTCTAAAAGGGAGTGCCTGTAAAAGAATGAATCTTTTTCTCCGCTGGATGGTCCGCCGGGACCATCTCGATTTCGGATTATGGAATGAAATTCCTGCGTCGAAACTTGTAATACCGGTCGATACTCATATAGCAAGAATTTGCAAAGAGTTAAAACTTACACGCCTTAAAAATGTTTCCTGGAAAATGGCTGAAGAGATTACCGGGCGGCTTAAAAAATTTGATCCGGTAGATCCGGTCAAATATGATTTTGCAATCTGCCATATCGGTATGAGAAAATTGGTTTTTTGAGGATGGCAACACATCAGATTGGGAATGTTAATACTTTTTTATCCCGGAATTATTGTATCCCTCTTTCAGATAAAAATGTTGCTCTGATTGGTATACATATTTATATTAGCCGGAGCGTTATCGGACTGTTAGTAACTCACAAATAAATAATCTCACCACTTACAGGAGAAAATCATGGCGGAACAAAAGAAGCACGTTCCATTTGTTTCTACAGAAACGAACATGGCCGAATTTACCGTCCGCGCACTTCTAATTGGTTTAATCATGGCTGTCGTACTGGGTGCCGCAAATGCTTATCTCGGACTGAAAGCCGGGATGACTATCGCTGCAACTTATCCGGCTGCGGTAATTGGAATGGCGCTGCTGAAACTTATGAAAGGTACAATCTTAGAAGAAAATTTCGTTCGTACTGTCGGTTCTATAGGTGAATCGGTAGCAGCGGGTGCTATTTTCACCATACCAGCTTTCTATATTTCGGGATTGTGGGCTGAGGATTTCAGTTCATTTTCACACTATATTCAAGCTTCGGCAATTATGTTCGCCGGCGGTCTGCTTGGTATTATGTTCGTTGCATTGTTGCGAAAAGTTATGGTTGAAGATGCAGAACTGCCTTTTCCTGAATCACTCGCTGCTGCGGAAATTCATAAAGCGGGAAGAGCGGGCGGATCTGGAGCAAAATTTTTGTTTCAGACAATGGCGGTTGGTGCATTTATAGAGATCTTAAAGCAGTTTAAATTTTTTGCGGCTTCATGGGAAAAATTTGTAAGCTTTGCTAACAACACAATCTTTTTTTCAAGAGATCAGGCGGCAATTGCGGCTGATCCCGCTTCGGTTTCGCAGGCAAAAGTTCAGGGCGGTATGCTTCTGAGTTCGCCGGGCGTTAGCCCAGCGTTTATTGGTGTAGGTTATATTATTGGTCCTAAACTTGCTTCACTTAACTTCAGCGGCGGATTATTAGCATGGGGTTTATTTGTTCCAATACTTTTCTATTTTCTTGGCCCCCAGCTTGGAGTCGAAAAAATGACCGAGGGCCAGTTGAGTGAGACTGCACAGAATATCTGGTACTATCTGGTTAGACCGATAGCCATAGGCGGTATGCTTACAGGCGCAGGTTTTACATTATTTAAGATGAGAAAAAGCCTGGCTACAGGAATCGGAAGAGCTATCGGAGATGTAAAGAAAGCCGCATCTTCTACAACCGAAACCGCTAGAACAGAAAAAGATTTGCCGTTCATCTGGGTTCTCGGCGGAATTGGAGTTGCGTCCATTTTAACATTTTTTATCTACTACTACTTCGCACAGGATTTTTCTGCCGCATTAGTTGCTACTGTGGTTATGATTATTGCAGGATTTTTCTTTGCGGCTGTATCGGGATACCTCGTAGGTTTAATTGGCTCATCAAATAATCCTATAAGCGGACTGACACTCTCAACATTGGTCATTGCCGCAATATTAATGGTAGCACTTGGAATGAAAGGAAATCAGGGAGTGGCTGCAGTACTTGCAGTTGCTGCTGTTGTCTGCGTTTCATCCGCAGTAGCCGGAGAGATGCTTCAGGATTTGAAAGTGGGACATATCCTTGGCGGTACGCCATGGAAGATGCAGCTGGGAGATATTATTGGCGTTGCTCTCGCTGCCGCGGTAATGTTTATTCCGCTTTTCATTTTGAATGAAGCTGATCTTAAAATTGGAGGTACCGGTTTTGGCGGCAAAAATCTTTCGGCACCCCAGGCAGGTCTAATGGCTATGCTCTCACAAGGCATTGTTGCAGGTAAAATGGCCTGGCCGTTAATTATTGTTGGAATGATAATGGGATTTGGATTTGTCCTGATGGGAGTCAAAAGTCCGATGCTAGTAAGTGTCGGCATGTATCTTTCATTAGAAACTACATTCGCAATTTTTATCGGAGGTTTGATTAAAGGAATCGTTGATAAAGTTGCGGCAAAAAGAAAATACAATGAAGCACAAAAAATCCGTACAGAAAATAACGGAGTGCTGCTCGCAAGCGGTTT
>JBAYWA010000100.1:0-6453 GCA_041674325.1 Melioribacteraceae bacterium
GCTATGGGAATAAAACAGAGCAGCAAAAAAAATAACAGATAGATAATGACTGACCACTTTATTGATAGAGCCGAAGAAAAATAGCCGGTTATTGATCCAAAAATAAATGATGGTACTGTTATGACAAGATAAAACAGAATTCCATCCGTGATTGGGCACCGTGAGAAAAATATAGTAGCAATTGAGCCGATGATTAGCGGGATAATCACTATCAGGGTACTGAACCATATATTCGATCTGAAGAGGAATATATACGGGAGGAAACCAGTTCTCTTGACCGAACTGATGGTCAGCAGACCACCCGTTAAAAAAAGAATAATTCCGTTAACCGCGGCAAATTCATACCCTAATGTATTAGACAAGGGAAGATTTACAATGATGAGATTCAGAATCATTAGAGCAGACAGAACCAACAGTGCCGGAAAGTATGCCTTAAATTTCCCCGGGTAAATTTTCAATTCAAAATTCCGATGTAGTTAAACGTTCTATCCTGGCACCCAATGAACACAATTTCTCCTCAATCCTCTGATAACCGCGGTCCAGATGGTAGATCCTGAGGACTTCTGTAATTCCCGACGCGGCTAATCCGGCCAGGACAAGAGAAGCGCTGGCTCTAAGGTCGGTTGACATCACTTTTGCTCCCTTCAGTTCTTTTACACCTTTGACTATTGCGCTGTTATTGATAACCTCAATATTTGCTCCCAGGCGGATCAACTCAGGAACATGACTGAACCGGTCGTGATAAATAGTATCGGTAATAGTGGAGGTCCCTTCTGCAAGAGACATAAAAGCTATCCACTGAGCCTGCATATCCGTCGGGAATCCGGGAAAGACCGCAGTAGTCACATCAGTATTTTTAATATTAGAATTCAACGCATCCATTTCGAGTATATTATTATTATAAGAGACTTTAACGCCACTGCTTTCTAATTTAAAAAGCTCAGATGCGATATTCTCTGTTTCACGGTATTCCAATTCAATTTTACTTCTTGTAATGGCAGCGGCAGTTAATAAAGTACCGGCTTCAATCCTGTCTGAGATGTTAGTAATCTTTGATGAAGAGAGGGAGTCAACACCTTCAATTTCGATAGTTGTTGTTCCGGCACCAGTAATCTTTGCTCCCATTAACATTAAATTTTCAGCCAATAATGTTATTTCTGGCTCACTTGCAGCATTTGAAATGAAGGTGGTCCCTTTGGCAAGTGACGCGGCCATCATAGCGTTGCCTGTTGCGCCTACCGATGAGACATCAAAATGGATCTTTGCTCCGTGCAGCCGCTCGGCTTTTGCAATTATATATCCTTCCTCAAGAATTATAACGGCGCCCAATTTTTTCATCGCTTCCAGATGAAGATTAATCGGTCTAGGCCCCCAGGCGCAGCCACCGGGCATCGACACTTTCGCAAATCCATACCGGGCCAATAGCGGACCCAATACATACACCGAGGCCCTCATTTTTTTGACGTGTTCATATGGAGCAATCTGACTTGTAATATTACTGGTATCAAGCACTAGTTTATGCTCCTTAAATTCAGCTTCAACACCTAGCTGCTTAAGAAGTTTTATCATGGTATAAATATCATTCACTTCGGGCGTATTGTATATCTCATTAATGCCGTTATTCAGCAGTGTTGATGGCATCAATACAAGAGCCGAATTTTTTGCTCCGCTGACCGCTACTCTTCCTTTTAATTTAACTCCACCCTCAATGACGAATTTGTCCAAAAAAGTACCTCATTTAATTTGTATAATCATTCCGTTAACTCCGGCAATAAAAATCTTTCCGTACGGAGTAATTGAAATTCCGTTCATATTTGTATAATAATGTGAATCTACCAGATTCCAACTCTCCCCTGAATCTTTTGAGATCAGAATTGTGCCTTGACTCCCTATAATTATGGCGTTTGTATCCGAGATGAATCTGATCTTCTGAAAACCGCCGGCGGACTCCAATCTCATCTTTTCCCACGATGCTCCATAATCAGTAGAACGTAAAACAGTACCATCGCCACCTGCTATCAGACCATAACCATCCTTGTTTAAATCGATAGATTTAAGATAGTTATCTGTTAAAGCCTCACCGGTTCTGGACCAGGTTTCACCCCCGTTGTTTGTGGAAAGTATAGTACCATTCCATCCAACCGCAAATCCCTGTTTCGCATTATAAAAGGCTAGATCGAAGATTATCTCATCAATGTTAGACTGCACTCTGTACCAGCTAATTCCCCCATTGGCAGTTTTGAGAATTAGTCCTCTATTTCCGGTTATAAAACCTGTTTTTGCGTCAATAAACTTGATTTTAAAAAAAGTATACCCGGCTTCCACCGGAAAATATTCCACTGAATCAAGATAATCACTGCTTATATAAAGAGAAGAAGAATCTCCCACAATGAAAATTTTTCCACTTTCCGTGATGTATAAATCAGTTAGTGAGACTGAGCG
Source organism: Melioribacteraceae bacterium (assembly GCA_041674325.1). GTDB lineage: Bacteria > Bacteroidota > Ignavibacteria > Ignavibacteriales > Melioribacteraceae > Fen-1258. The sequence goes on from JBAYWA010000100.1 coordinate 2,443, forward strand.
GTTTAATGTTATAGTATTCCAGCTTTTACCGTCGTCAAATGATCTTATTATCAGACCGGAATCCCCAACTGCCGCGGAAAATTTCCTGTTAGAAACAAAAATTGAATTGAGATTTTGGGAAGTTCCGCTTTCAACTTTAGCTATCTCATTGAATTTGGTTTTAGAGTCATCTGAAGCAAAGAGCTGCTGAATACTGTATTTTTTGAACTTATCGAGCTGATTAGATTCAACCAGCTCGGTTACCTGATTATAGACCAGGTACGATAATCCTATCAGTACAATAGTAAATACTATATAAGCTGTAATTGCGAACAATTTATATCGTTTAGAGCGCGGTTCACTACGTTTGAAATAACTGGTTAATTTCGCTACCTCGTTATCAAGCTCCTGAACATCATTGAACATCTCCTCGCATGATCCGTATCGGCTCATCGGACTTTTTTCCATCGCTTTAAGGACTATCGATTCAACTTTTGGGGGAATTCCGCTCATCTTATCGGATAGTCTGGGAGCATTCTTTTTCAGATGCGCATCCATTACTTCATATTCGCTTGGAAAAGCAAAGGGCGGCTCACCTATTATCATCTCATAAGCGGTACAGCCAATGGAATAGATGTCGCTCCGGTTGGTAACATCCTCGCTTTTTATCTGCTCCGGACTCATGTAGTAAACCGTTCCAATCTTCGAGCCCGTTTTTGTCATCCCATTATCTATAAGGGATTTTGAAATGCCGAAATCCATTATCTTAGTAATACCCTCTTTATTGAGTATTATGTTGGATGGCTTTATATCTCTATGAACAAATCCTTTCGAGTGCGCATATCCGATCCCCAGCAGAAGCTGTTTCATAATATAAATTACATCGTATAAATTGAACCTTCCCTGCCGTTCAATTACCTTCTCCAGACTCTCCCCTTCTACGTACTCCATAACTATACCAAGAAGATTTGAGTATTCGATAAATCCGTAAACCGCAACGATATTAGGGTGAGAGAGTTTAGCCTGATTTTTTGCTTCGCGTTTGAATCGTTCAATAAATCTTTCCTGGTCACCACCCGATGCCGGACTCAACATTTTGATCGCAATATAGCGGTCCAGTTTTATGTCATATGCTTTATAAACCGTTCCCATCCCTCCTTTCCCAAGGATAGAAACAATTTTATAGTTATCAATTACTTTTCCGATCAGATTTTCCATAATGCCGGTCGATTTTTGTATTTCAATATAAGAAATTCTCATTTCTTTCCGATATTTCACTAATGAAGATTATCCTCTTCTTTGATATTTATAACCATTTGACTAATTTTGCGAGCCCTTTTAAGACCTATGCGAGACTGGCGGAATTGGCAGACGCGCTAGACTTAGGATCTAGTATCGAGAGATGTGGGGGTTCGAGTCCCCCGTCTCGCACTAAAACATAATTAAACACAATATCAACGAGGCTTTTTTGGATATTAAAGTAAATCAGCTTGCTGAATCTCAACAAGAAGTTGAGGTTAATTTAACTTATCAGGAGATACTGCCTGAAATTGAACAGGAGTACCTGGAAGAGAGAAAATCGATCACTATTGACGGTTTCCGCAAAGGGAAAGCCCCGATGGGAATGATCAAAAAACTGTATGGCGAAGCTATCGAATTCAAAGCGAGCGAAAAAATTGCCAATAAAAAATTCTGGGATGCGGTCGATCAGAATGAGCTTAAACCGATCAGTACTCCCCAGATGACCGATATAGATTTTCAGCCGGGGACAAAACTCTCATTCAAAGTGAAATATGAGATTAAACCTGTTCTTGAATTGAAAGATTATAAAGGAATTGAAGTCGAAAAACCTACATTCGTTGTAAAAGATGAAGAAGTGAACCGCGAAATCGATTATCTGATTAAACCTCTCTTTAAATTCGAGCAGGCGGAGAAAGTTGAAAATAATTATTTCAGGATTACCGCAAATCTTCAGAGGATCGATCAGGAAGGATTGCCAATGGTAGGGTCGCGAAGCGATAATATTCTCATCGACTTGAGCGATGAAAAGGTAAATCTCCAAATCAAGGAGAACGCGCAGGGAAAAAGTTCCGGCGATACATTTAATTTTACGTTTGTTGACGAACATTACCACGGAGAGGATCTTCATAAGGAGGAATTCAATTACACGGCCGAAATCACAAAGATCGAAAAATTGATAAAACCGGAACTTACTGAAGAGGTTGTTAAAAAAATTACAAAGGATAAAGCGTCTACTCCCGAGGAACTTCATTCATTCCTTAAAAAGAATATAGAAGATTATTATACAAAACAATCCGAGGAGATTTTAACAAACAATCTTCTCGGCGAAGTCGTTAAAAGAAATGATTTCACTCCCCCTCCCGGATATGTTGCTTCAGTTCATAGAAGAATGGTGGAACTTGAAAAAGAAAATGCCAAAAGGTATAAGACTCCGAATTTTGATGAGAAAGCTGTAGCCGAATATTATAAACCCAGGGCGGAATGGAACGCAAAATGGCAGATCATTCTGGAAAATCTCGCCGCCGCCGAAAACATTAAAGTCGAAGAGAGCGAACTTGAAGAGCTTGCTAAAGCGGAAGCTGAAACTAACGGCATCTCAGTTGCTAAACTTGTTAAATATTACAAGGACACAAACCGCCCGGAGATGCTTCTGGAAGAAAAGGTGATAAAATTTCTCAAAGATAATTCCAGTATAAAGGAAGTGGATGCCGAAGAAAAATTAAAAGAGAAAAAGGAAAACTAAAATGAAGCCTAATATTCCTACAGAATCCCAATTAAACAGGAAATTCGAGATCTATAATCAGCTGGTTCCTTATGTTATTGAACAAACCGGCAGAGGCGAGCGCGGAATGGATATTTTTTCCCGCCTGCTGAGAGAAAGGATTATATTTTTAGGCACGGCTATCGATGATCATGTGGCAAGTCTTACCATCGCTCAGCTTCTTTTTCTTGAAGCGGAAGATGCTGATAAGGATATTTTTCTCTATATAAACTCTCCCGGCGGAAGCGTTTCCGCGGGACTCGCAATTTATGATACGATGAAATATATACGGTCGAAAGTATCTACAATATGCGTCGGACTCGCTGCAAGCATGGGCGCCGTTCTTCTTGCCGGCGGAGAGGCGGGCAAACGCTCCTCCCTTCCTAATTCAAAGATTATGATTCACCAGCCCTGGGTTGGCGGGTTGCAGGGACAGACTACCGATATTGAGATACATGCTAAAGAGATGTTAAAGACACGCGCCGCGCTTTATAATATACTTGTGGAACATACGGGCAAATCATATGAACAGATAGCAAAGGACTGCGACCGCGATTATTATCTTACCTCCGAAGAGGCTAAGGAGTACCGGCTTATTGATAATATTCTCGTTCACCGCTCAACGCCTACAAACGACAATTCAAAAAAATAAATTATTCTCGATTAGAGGGGCAGTAACAAGCCCCTTTTTTGTTTTAAATAGGAATCAGATAATTCATCTATGGAGATTCATCAATGAAAAAACTCAATTATTTCTATCTTATCTTGATTTTGTGTTTATCCAATCTTTCCGCGCAGGAAAAATTATTTACAGTTGAAGATGTTATCCTTAACGGATTCAGACTGGCTCCTGAAAATCTCAGGCAATTAAATTTTATACCCAATACGAATAATTTTGTATGGTCAGCCGGAATGGGAGAAAAATCCGCACTCCTCTCCTCTTCGCCAAAAAACACCGGCATAGATACTCTTGTTAAACTCACCGACCTGAATTCCGCAATTGTAAAACTTAATGAGAAACCTCTTAATTCATTCCCGCAGATAAACTGGAAAAGTTCCGATGAATTTTATTTCTGGAATAATGCTGCCTACTATTCATATAATACAAAATTCAAAAACGCCGCCAAAGTTAATTCCGTTAATGAAAAAGCAGTTAATAGAGTTGTTTCGCCCGATAAAAAATTAATAGCGTATACACTGGATAATAATCTTTTTGTAAGTCTCGGCGATAATAAAACGGCGCAGATTAC
>JBAYWA010000101.1:0-6437 GCA_041674325.1 Melioribacteraceae bacterium
GAAGCAGTTTTTCCAGCACATCCTCCACTTTAATGAGCGATACCATTTCGCCGCCGACTTTTAGAAAACGCTTGAGTCTTCCAACATGCCACAGGTAGCCGTCGGAGTCCATATAACCCATATCACCGGTATCGTACCATCCGTGACGGATGCTTAGTGAAGTCTGCTCAAAATCGTCAAAGTAACCTTTCATTACATTATCCCCTTTGACAAGTACTTTTCCGATCTCGCCCACCGCGCACTCTTCGCTGGTCTCATAATTTTCTATTCTTACCTTCACGCCGTCAATAGGTCTGCCTACACTTCCAGGGCGGTTATGTTCAAGAGTATTAACAGTAATTGCCGGACTTGTTTCGGTTGCGCCGTACGCTTCCAGCAATACCTTGCCGTGTTTTTCCATAAATCCTTTACGCAGAGCGTCGGGACATTTATCTGCGCCCGAGAGTAAAATTCTGCACGATTCAAAATCGCCTTTTTTTGAATTACGGAGATATCCCCAGAAAAATGTCGGCGTTCCCGCCATCAATGTTACTTTCTCTTCCCTTACTATTTCGCAGATAGTCTTGAAGTCGAGCGGATTGGCATAAGTCACAACTGTCATACCTACTGCCATCGGCACCCATAAATTCGCCGTCTGGCCGAACACGTGGAAGTATGGAAGATTCGCGAGGAAAATATCCTCCGATGAAAAAGAGAACGCCTTAATTAAACTTTCATAATTTGATGAGATATTTTTATGTGTTAGCTGAACACCCTTGGGCTCTTTCTCGCTCCCGCTGGTGAATAGAATCAGAAGCGTATCATCCTCCTCTCCTTTATGGATTCTATTAAGTATGCTTTCGGCGGAGAGACTTGCTTTGAGCGCGGCTTTGATCTTTTCAAAAACAGAGACCGATTTCATTATATCTTCCAGGTAGATCATCCCTTCTATATGAGGGCATCCGATTTTTTCGCAAAGGGCTCTGGAAGTTATTATAGTTTTGAATGCGCACTTCTTCTGCGCGAATTCGCAATTGCCGGCGGCGCCGGTTGAATAATTAATCATGACGGGAACCCTGCCGCTCATTAACGTGGCAAGGACAGACAGCACTGTACCGGCTGTATTAGGAAGCATTATCCCGAGGAATCCGGGATCATATTTTTCAAATTTTTTGGCAAGCAGCAGCGATCCAATCAATGCTTTTTTATATGTGACTCTTCTGTTCAGAGTCCTGTCTATAACCGCAAGTTTTTTTTCATATTTCTTGGCGCTTCGGACAAATTCCTGGTGTAAAAGCATACTGTTCACCCTATAGTTTTATTTTGAATTATTTTACTGATTAAAGATCTGTTTGAACAATCAGAATCCCTTTAATAAAAAGGAACTACCGCCCGCCCTTTTTTTTGACTGAATACCTTCACTTCATCAACTCATTATACTGTACAATCAGGGCATTAACTTAAAATCATTAAGAGCGTAAACCTTTTTACTCAGGAATATCTAACTAACAGCGGACAGAATAAAATGCGGCTTTCTGCTGAAATGATATTGATTGAGTTAAAAACCAGTACGATTCTCTGAAAAATTTCGCCGGCAATATGGTGTTTTCCGCCATGCGATGCAAGATCGTGTCCCGACCCGGAGCTCTTATTAAAAACTGTAATTCCGTCTCTAATGCGAATTCGTTACGGCATCATTGAAGAGATAGGCCGGAACGCCTGAATTTTTGACTTTCCATTAGAGAATAAATCCTGAATATTTCTAAATTGCCGTGTCAATTTTCCTTCCTTATACGATAAGGATGAATATACCTGATAATAAAATATAATACGGGACTATGGAATTTCTTGAATATCTTTTTGATCTGTTTCTCCACCTGGACAAACATCTTAGCGAAATCACAAAACTGTACGGAACATTAACGTACATAATTCCTTTCCTCGTCATATTCGCGGAGACCGGTTTTGTGTTCACACCTTTTTTACCGGGTGATTCGCTTCTTTTTGCGGCGGGTACTTTCGCCGCGCTCGGTTCATTCGATGTGAATATTTTGTTTCTTGCTCTTGTTACAGCCGCAATTCTCGGAGATACGGTAAATTACTGGATCGGCCATTACCTGGGAATGAAACTTTTCGAAAAGAATAACAGATTTTTGAAAAAAGAATATCTGGACCGTACTCATAAGTTCTACGAAAAACACGGGGGCAAAACAATAATTCTCGCCCGCTTCATTCCCATCGTCCGGACTTTCGCGCCGTTTGTAGCCGGTATAGGGGCAATGACATATACCAAATTCATCTCATATAACATTATCGGCGGAATACTCTGGTGCGGTTTGTTCATTTACGGAGGTTATTTCTTCGGCAATTTGCCTTTTGTGAAGAATAATTTTTCCCTGGTCATAATCGCTATAATTATTATCTCGGTACTTCCTATGATCACAGAATATCTGAGGCACCGGATATCCAGGAATAAAATTGATTCAGCAAAGGAATAAATTCCTGTTACTTCGCGAATTTTTTCCAGATGTAATATACCGGGATTCCAAGAAATACTATTATTAATCCGGGCCATGTGTAATCCGGCTTATAAATCAGAAGAATTACCGCAACCGAGACCGCGAGGAAAATATAGAGAAGAGGTAGAAACGGATAACCGAAAGCTTTGTACGGGCGTTCGGCATCAGGCATTTTTTTTCGCAGTATGAATATCCCGATGATAGTCAGAATGTAAAAGATCAACACGGCGAAAACAACATAATCGAGGAGCTGCGAGTAAGTACCGGAGAGGCAGAGCAGACTTGCCCAGATTCCCTGTAAGATAAGCGCGTTAGCCGGCACCGATTTGGAATTGAGCTTTACTGTTGAACCGAAGAATAATTTATCCTTTGCCATAGCGTAAAAAACACGGGGACCCGCAAGTATAAGTCCGTTGTTGCATCCGAAAGTTGAAATCATTATCAGCAGCGCCATTATAATAGCGGCGGCTTCGCCGAATATCAGATTGGCCGCGGCGGTCCCTACTCTATCCTCGGCCGCGAATTGAATGCCGAGATTCATAACGCTATTACCATCCGGATTCCCGGTAAGAGGCAGAACCAGCAGATAAGAGATATTTGCAAGCATATAGAGTATTATAACCACCGAAGTGCCGAATAAAAGACTGAGAGGAATATTCCGTTTGGGATTTTTTATTTCGCCGGCGGTAAAAGTTATGTTTTCCCATGCCACGCTGGAAAATATGGAGCCTACCATCGCGACTCCAATAGCGGCAATAACCGAAAAGCCGGTTAACTGTTCAACCCAGCTTACTTTTCCCCCCTCCATATGAAGCCACTGACCCTGCCACATATTCGAAAAATTCGCGCTTATTGCCTGGGCATTCGACCCGACGAATAATCCCAGGAGTATGAGTCCGAAGAGCGCCGCGGTTTTGGTTATAGAAAAAATATTCTGAACAAACTTCGCCTCACGCAATCCCCTGATATTGATGTAAGTCAATAAAATAATTGAACAGATTGCAAGTATCTGTCCGGCGTGAATATTCAGGCCGGAAAGAGAGAATAAAATATTTTTGGAGCTGAACCATGGAATTAATACTGCAGTAAATTTTGCGAATGCGACCGCCACCGCCGCTATTGTTCCCGCCTGAATAACAAGAAAGAGAGTCCATCCGTAAAGAAATCCCACCAGCGGATTATATGATTCCCGCAGATACACATATTGTCCTCCCGCGTGAGGCATCATAGCGGCAAGTTCTCCGTAACTGAGCGCGCCGATAATTGTAATTATTCCGGTAATAAGCCAGACCAGCAGGAGCAGTCCGCCGGATCCCACCGTGCGCGATATATCCGCGCTGACTATGAATATTCCCGACCCGATCATCGAACCGATTACAATCATTGTGGAATCGAAGAGAGTTAATTCACGCTTGAAAGATGGTGTGGTTTCGCCGCTCATATCTTTACCCGGATAATTTGGGAATTAATTTAGTCCAACATCGGCAAAAGAGCCACAAAAAAATGCCCCGCTGAGAACGGGGCATTAATGGTATAACTCGCTCTATAACCTTCGAGGCCGCAATGCGGTGACTTCGAAGGTTATAAATTCAATGATCAGTCGATTTTTTTTGCCTCTACATACCAGTCGCTCGATTGTTCAAGAGTTCGGTTCAGCCGCTGAATCAATTTATGCGGATCGTCGAGACTCCCCTCCTGAAGAAGAGCGGATTCAAACAGCTGCTCGGTTACATTCACAATAAAATCGTCGTTGGCGTCTTTCTTAAAAACCTTTATCAGATTTCTTACCAGTTTATGATCGGGATTCACCTCGAATATCTTCTTCGGCTGACCCATCTCCTTGTTGGTCATTCTCAGAATTTTCTGCATCGAAGCGGATAGCCCTTCATCCTTGGAAACGACGCATGACGCGCTGTCCACCAGACGTGTCGACTTTACCACATCCTCTACACGGTCGGATAGGATACTCTTCATTTTAGAGAGAAGACTGAAGAAATGCTTCTCGTCATCTTTATTCAGCTCCTCCAGCTCGTGTTTCTTCTCCTCAACATTTTTAACGTCGGAAAGTTTTTTTGAATCAACCGATTCCGCCGATTTGAAATCAAACTCTTTATACTTATGAAGAGACTGGACAACGAACTCATCAATCGGATCTGTGAGAAATAAAACTTCAAGCCCTTTATTTTTGAATATCTCCATATGAGGATCGAGGCGCAGCGCCTCCCGGTTAGCGCCGGTGATGAAATAGATCTCCTTCTGCCCCTCTTTCATGCGCGATGTATAATCGGCCAGAGAGATCAGTTCATCCTTATCCTTGCAATCAGAAGAGTTGAACCGTATCAGCTCCATAAACTTATCATGATTGGAAAAATCGCCGTAGCCCAGCTTGAAAATCTTACCGTGTTCTTTCCAGAATTCGTTATATGCCGCGGGATCGTTTTTCGCTTTATCGGACAGGTAGCTGAAGATTGTGTTCGATACGCTCGAGGCGATCTTGGTGAAAACTATATTTTCCTGAAGTGTTTCTCTCGATATATTCAGAGGCAGATCCTCGGAATCAACAACTCCTTTTACAAAACTTAAGTATTCCGGAAGCAGTTCTTTATTTTTATGCTGAATCAGAACTCGCCTTACATAGAGATCCAGTCCGTAATTTTCCCTGTCGTGCCAGAAAAATTCATTGCTCTTTTTAGGTATAAAGAGGAGCACGTTAAACTGAATGGGCGCGTCGACCGATTTATGGATAACATCCATCGGCTCATCGGAATCGTAACTCAGAAATTTATAGAACTCGTCGTACTGTTCCTTTTTAATTGAGCTCTTCGGTTCGCGCCAGAGCGCGCTTACGGTATTGATCTTTTCATTTTCCAGATAGATCGGGTACGAGATAAAATTAGAATGCTTCTTTATCACATTTTCGAGGCGCCACTTCTCGGCAAATTCCGCGGCGTCGTCTTTAAGGTAAACTTCAATTTTAGTACCGCGCTGCTGGCCCTCCTCCAATTCGATAATTTCGTACTCACCCAGTCCGTCGGATTTCCATTCCACACCTTTCTCTTCTGCGCGGAAAGATTTTGTTTTAATTATCACCTCTTTTGCCACCATGAAAACGGAATAGAATCCAACGCCGAATCTGCCTATCATATTACCCGGATCCGCTTTTGTTTCCGCCAGAAGTCTTACAAATTCTTCCGTGCCGGATTTTGCGATGGTGCCTATATTCGCTATCATCTCATCGCGGCTCATTCCTATTCCGGTATCTGTGATAGTCAAAAGTTTTTTCTTATCGTCGAATTCAATTTTTATCTCGAGGGGAAGATCCTTATCGGTCATCTCTATTCCCCTGTTCGATTCGAATCTAAGCTTATCCAGCGCGTCCGACGCGTTAGAGATGAGTTCGCGCAGAAAGATCTCCCTGCTCGTATATAATGAATGAACGAGTATATCGAGCAGTTTTTTAACTTCCGCCTTGAACTCGTATTTTTTGTTTGCTTCAGTCATATAAATTTCCTCACTTTAAATTAAATCCGGTTGAATTTTTTCTCCGGTGCAAAAATAAAATTCCGGCAAATATTTTTCAATTACTTCAATACTCCGTACAGTTTGCGGATTTCACTCCTCACCTTTTCACTGCCGATTTTATCTATCTTCCTGTCGTACGTCAATATTCCGTTCACTTCAATCTCAACGTCTGTGGTCTGGGTATAAACCGCAGCCGATAATCCGTTCATGATCAGGACCGGAAATTTTTCTATCAGGGCCAGAAAGGCTTTCTGCAATTCTTCTTTATCCTTATATGACCTGTACCCCCAATTATCTTTCTCTTTCCAGGTATGCCCCTCGACCGGAAGACCGAGGCCGCCGAACTCTCCGAGAACAAGAGCACGGTAATCATTTTTATATTTAGGCATGGATGGACCGGGATAATCATGACGGTCC
>JBAYWA010000102.1:0-6412 GCA_041674325.1 Melioribacteraceae bacterium
ACCAATTTAGAATTATCCGGCATCCATTTTCTATTCGATTCTGTGTCTATTGCATAAGGGGCTATTGCATTCGCACTAAGACCGTATTCTTTCCCCTCAAGTGAGAGAGATTCCACCAGAGTATTGAGCGCGCTTTTTGAGATGTTATAAGCGGCTTTACCAGTTTCGGGCTTAAGGCTTGATAGGGAACTGATGAAACAGATAGAACCACCCCCGGATCCCCTAACAAGTAGTGAAAAATGTTTTGCTATGAGGAATGAGGTATAGAGATTAATATTTATCATACTTTTCACATCCGTATAGTCAGTCTCTGAAATATTTTTCCCGCCGGAGTAACCGCCAATCGTATTGAGCAGATAATATTTTATATTATTGTTTTTAGTAATTTCTGAAAAAGCATTTATTACATTATCCTCCAGAGTTAATTCACCGGTCCTGATTAATTTACAGTTACTCTTCATACCTGGAATATTAAGATCATTTCTTGCTAAAAAATAGAAATAATCATATTCCTGCCTCAGGAAGTAATTAACCGCAGCACTTCCAAGATCGCCAGACGACCCGAAGAGAATAAATGCTTTTTTATTTAGATCCATTTTTTCCTTTCAAAATGAATTTGGCGCCAATTGGAAAGTGATCGCTGAATCCACCAATATAGTTTGAACCCTCGAAAGTAGGTAGAGCCCCTCCCGCCCTTCTTCCCTTTTCAAAAATCATGAATTGTGGTTTAATGACTTCAAAAGAATTGCACTGATATTCGATTTGAAATCCATCCAGAAATGAGGATGACACAATTATCTGATCTATCATATCAAAATTTCCGCCGTAGAGGTAGGAACCTTGCTTACCTAAAAAAGTTTTGAAAGACAAATTGAGCAGAGAGTTCCCCGAAATATTGTTGCATTCAAAATCACCGGCACCGAGAATTTTTGCAATTGATTCATTATCCGGCTCATCATTAAAATCGCCGAGAATTATAATATTGCTGTTTTTCTCAATTTGTTTCAAAGTATCCAATTCATTTTTCAGTACGGAAGCAGCCGTTAATCTGTTGATATTTGATTTCTCTTCTCCACCGCGTCTCGAGGGCCAATGATTGATGAAGAAATGAATCTTTTCTTTGCTCTTTTTATGAATTAAGGAAGCATAAAGAATATCGCGGGTAGGATTGCCGCCCGGCAGAGCAACCGGTACAGCCTCGACGCTGTCAATCATGAATACGTTCCTATCGTAGATCATAGCTGCGTCAATACCTCGAAGATCGGGAGAGTCCCTGTGAATCACAATATAATCCCGGTCCCTCATTTTATAGATTAGTCTCTTAATAACATTTATATTTTCAACTTCCTCCAAAGCTAAAATATCAGGTCCGCATCCGTTATTCATATAATTAATGACTTTCACAAGATTATCAATTTTCTGCTCGTACTTTTCGTCATTCCAATTTTTAGCGGATTCCGGCAGGAATTCCTCGTCATTTATAAGGGTATCATTGATTGTATCATAAAAATTTTCAACATTCCAAGTAGCAACAAAGAAAGAATCCGGTTTTGTACTCTGGGCAGAGGTTGCAAAAAATGCACAAATCAGGAATAATATATTAAGTTTAATCTTAAGTGACATTCGGCATTCTCTCCCTTTGTAGTTGTTATATGAATCTAATTATATTCTCTACTGAAAATATAAATAAAAAATGAGAATGAGATAAGATGAGCAAAACTCCGACTAATTCCGAAAATGACCCACTCCGTAAAAAATTTGTAATAATCGACGCAATGGCACTTGCATATAAGGGGTATTATGCATTTATATCACGACCTTTAACTACCGCATCGGGCGAACCAACTTCAGCTGTTTTCGGATTTCTGAATCAGCTCTTTAAAATAATTGAAGACACTAAACCGGATTATCTGGCCGTAGGATTCGATTCCAAAGAAAAAACTTTTCGTCACGAAAGGTATGAGAATTATAAATCATCCAGACAGGCAATGCCTGAGGATATGATACCCCAGATCCAGAGAATTAAAGAAGTGATTGAAGCATTTAACATTCCCATTTATATCCTTCCCGGTTTTGAAGCAGACGATCTCATTGGCACTGCAGTAAAGGAAGCCGAAAAACAGGGATTTGACTGCTACGCAATAACTCCGGATAAAGATTACATTCAGCTGATCTCCCCCAACATAAGGGTAGTAAAACCGGGAAAATCCACAGATGAGATAGTAATTCTTGATGAAGACAGAGTAAGAGAAGAAATGGGATTTGAACCGGCTCAAATGATCGATTATCTCGCTTTAGTGGGAGATTCTAGCGATGATATACCGGGAGTAGCCGGAATAGGGCCTAAAACCGCAATCCCGCTTATTCAAAAATACAAATCGCTGGAGAATATCTATAAAAACCTGGATCAGATAGAAAAACAGAGTATCGTAAATAAACTAACAGAGAACAGGGAGAATGCGTTTCTATCCAAGGAACTTGCGACAATAAAAACAGATACCCCGTTTCATATGAATTTTGATGAAGCAAGGTTTCACAATCCGGATTTGGAAAAACTCTTCAAATTATTTACCGATCTTGAATTTAAATCGTTTCACAATAAACTGAAGAAGCTTTTTATTGAAAAGGAAAAAGAGATAATTGCTGAGAAACCGGATATTAAAGATGAAGTATTTTCGGATGAAAGTGATTCGCAGAAGGAGATGGGTACATTCGATAAAGGCAAGGTAAAATATAAACTGATAATGACGCTTAAGGAAGCGAAGGAATTAGCAAAATATCTATCAGAAAGCAGCCTGTTTGTATTCGATACGGAAACGGACGGACTTGATACTCTTAATGTGAAACTTGCCGGATGCTCTTTTGCGATTAAACCGAGAGAGTCATTTTTTGTGGCTACTGACCCTTCCGCAGAATCAACATCTCTCTTTTCCACAGATGTAAGCGACCGGCTTCCGGTTGACGATTTCGTTAAAATATTTAAACCTGTGTTCGAAAATGAAAATATTAAAAAAATCTGCCAAAACGGAAAATACGATATAGGTGTTCTGCGTCATTACGGGATTAATGTTAAGAATTTATTCTTTGATACGATGCTTGCCAGTTATGTAATTGATCCTGATGAAAAACACGGTATGGACGAACTTTCCAGAAAATATCTTGAGTATACTCCTATTCCACTATTAGAACTCATCGGCTCAAAAAAGACTCCTGAGAAGATTTTCGATGTAGATCCTAATCTTTTATCAGATTATTCATGTGAAGATGCCGATATCACATTTCGGCTATTTGAAGTACTGAACAGCATATTGAAGAAGGAGGATCTGGAAAAAATTGCCTACGAGATAGAATTCCCTCTTGTTCCTGTACTTGAAGATATGGAACGTACCGGTGTGAGTATTGACGTAAAAAGTCTTAAGTCTTTCAGTGATGACCTCCAAAAAATGCTTGAAAAATATTCAAAGGATATTATTGAATATGCCGGAGAAAATTTTAATATCAATTCAACCCAGCAGCTTCAAAAAATTCTGTACGAGAAGTTAAAACTCATTCCAACCACCAAAACTAAAACCGGTTATTCAACCGATGCGAAAGCCCTTGACTCATTAAAAGGAATGCACCCAATAATTGATGTAATTTCGGATTACCGGCAGGTATCTAAGCTCAAGTCAACATATGCCGACGCTCTTCCCCTCCTGATCCACCCAAGTACCGGCAGACTTCACACCTCCTACAACCAGTCTGCGGTTTCTACCGGAAGACTCTCTAGTAATGATCCGAATCTCCAGAATATTCCTATTAGAACAGATCTCGGCAAAGAGATCCGCAAAGCATTCATCCCGAGAGATAAAAATCATCTTATACTTTCGGCGGATTACAGCCAGATTGAACTGAGGATTATGGCAAGCATCTGCGGTGATGAAACACTTACGAAAGCATTTATAGAGGGCGAAGATATACATCGAAGGACTGCGGCACTGGTTTTCCATGTGGATCCGAAGGATGTAACACCTGATATGAGACGGAAAGCCAAGGAAGTAAACTTTGGAATTCTTTATGGTCTTGGCCCGTTCGGGCTAAAATCCAGATTGGGAATTACACAGGGAGAAGCAAAAAAAATAATTGATGATTATTTCTCCTCGTTCAAAAGTGTCAGAAAATTCATGGATGATTGCGTTGCTGCCGCGAAGAAAAAAGGATATGCTTCCACACTTTACGGCCGAAGAAGATTCCTGAAGAATATTAACAGTAAAAACAGAATAATGCAGCAGTTCGAAGCGCGTGTAGCCATAAATATGCCGATACAGGGAACCGCAGCGGATATGATAAAAATAGCAATGATTAAAATTCATTCGGAACTCGAGAGAAGAAAGACGAGAACAAAAATGGTTCTTCAGGTTCACGATGAATTGGTTTTTGACGCTCATAAAGATGAAGTTGATGAACTTCGGCCGTTAATAATAAAATTGATGGAGAATGCCCTGCCTCTAAATGTTCCAGTCGTAGCCGACACCGGTATCGGTGAAAATTGGCTGGATGCTCATTAACAGTTGACTGGACGAATTCAACCGTCAGGATTGATAATCAATTTATCATTCGGTTAAAAATTTATATATCAGATAACCGATATTTATTTGCAGCAATCCGAAAGAGATGCCGCTGTAGAGATCAAGCTTGCTAACCTCATTAAGCATTGACTGATTCTTGATGCGCAGATATTCATCATATCTTTTATCTGCTTTTATCTTTAAATAGGCTGCAACACCGCCCAGTAGAGCGGCGCTTCCCAATAAAATCTTGAAAGTAAAGGAATTGAAGAATTCTTCTGTTTGCCTATCTGCAGCGAACTGCACTGCAGAAGTCCCAATAAGAGGCGCTCTCTTCCTCAGTTCGTAAGAAAAATGATACACCTTCAGACAGTCAGAAATGAGTATAGTATCCAGTACAGGAGACGAGCCCCATCTAAGAAGTGGTTCATTTATCGAGAGAGAATATCTTCCTTTTTTCAATTCGAGATTAATTGTTCCTGAGCCGGCCAGGGTACTATCGATATAGATCATCGCATCATTTTTGTTGACGGTTATCTGAACTTTTGCTTTGCAATCCTGAGCCGCCATATCGGAACAGAAACATGTTAAAACCAATAATATAATCGTCAGGTATTTAATATTGTAAGGCTGCATATGCATCTAATTTTCCTTTATCCGACCCTAAATATAGGATACCATCGTACCAGACCGGGGATAGCTTAACCCTCCCTTCAAAATCCAAAGTCTTTTCAATTTTCCCAGTTTGAGGACCGATAAAATATATTTTCCGGTTGTAATCCGGCTGAATAAGAAAATTTTTAGTGAGTAATGGGGCTGTATTTATCACTCCGCCCGTAGTTAACTTCCACAACATTATACCAGTATCGCTGCTTAGACAGCAAATATCGCCCGCGAGATTTCCGATCATTATTTGTGACTCATTGAGAACAGGCGAAGACAAAATTTTATTTTTAGTGTCAAATGCCCAATTTATTTTCCCGTCAGCCATTCTGACAGAAAATAATATACCGGAATTTTCTCCGAAATAAGTATTGATTCCGTCAGTCGTGAAATCACCGCATATTTCTCCACATATTTTTTTTCTGTAGATAGTTTCCCCGTTATCTGCCGATACAGTTATCAGTTCTCCCTTTTCATTCCCGAATACTATCACTTCACCGTCCGATGCCGGAGACACCTTACAATTTATTTTTGATTCCACAGACCAAAGACGCTGTCCCACAAGATTAAATTTTATCAGTTCACCGGAATCAGATAGTACAATAATTCCATCATCCAGTTTCAGCATCTCGTTATTAACACCGCCGATTATTTTCGATTCGCTTAATATTTTCCCACCCGCCAGATCATAAAGAATAAAAGTGGAAAATCTCTCGTGCAGATTATTAACTATAAAAAACATCCTCACACCGTTTATCACCGGGGCAATAGGAATTGAACCAGTATATTTCTCATTCCCAATAAGTTTTCCTGTAAGTCTGTCGAGACCGTATATTTTTCCGGAAAGATCGGTTATAAAAAGAATATCTTTATAGATAATTATTGAGGTATTTCCCTGACTTCCTGTAGTTTGAAATGACCATTTAAGCTCAATATCATTATTAATACTCAAATCTTTATGAAAGGATCTCTCGGATGACCCGCCGAACATAAAATGACCACTCCCATTCGATGGAAGGTATTTGAACACGAGCGGCTGTGTGCAGCTAAGAAAATAGAAGACCGTAAGAATCACAAATAAGCTCATTCTTAGATTTTTGATAATTGGAGCTGGTTTCCATGGGCTGCATATTTTTTCCATCAAAAATCCCACCCGAAGAAAAACTGATAGAATAATCTTGGCTGGAGGCTGGAAAAATCAT
>JBAYWA010000103.1:0-6410 GCA_041674325.1 Melioribacteraceae bacterium
AAGATTGCTACCGTAGCGGATGGATTAGTATGATTAATCTTAAGCAGCGGATAGAGAATTCCGGCGGCTGTGTCGCGCATGCACGGCTGTTCGAGAATAATCAGTTCAGGAGATTTTTTCAACTCGGTATCTATAAATTGTTTATGATTATTATTCACAACAGTGAGTATTCTTCGTGGAGGAATCAAAAGCGAAACCCTGTCTATTGTATGTTTAAACATAGACCGGGTACCTGTAAATGTGCAGTACTGTTTCGGACGTGGCTGGCCGTAGATGCCTGTTACGAAATTCTGAAGACGAACCCCTTCCCCGCCCGCAAGAACTATCCCCATTAGATTATTAGAGACCATCGGTTTTCTATTCTTAAACAGCATTATAAAATATTCCGAACTGCTCTTGAATCCTGCCGTAAACTCAAAAATATATCCTCTTCATACAGCGACCATCGAACCGGATTTTTTGTCCCGGCATATTCGCTTTAAAGGAGATATTTTATCATATAAGCGGGATTCCCTCTATTTGTATTATCGGAATGTTTTATTAGAAGTTTAATCTTCTTGCGGATCAATTGTTTAAATAAGTGAATTTCCGGATGAATCCGGTTCAGGGGTAAAATAAAGAAAAAGTAAAGTATGATTTATAAGTAAGAGAATATTTTTATATCAAACAATTCGTTTATGAAATCTGCAACTCCCGGTGAAGCTTGCTAGCATTTTACCACAAAATTTTTCATCAGCTGAACTCCTGCAGAGCCCGATTTCTGAGGATGAAACTGGACACCGTAAAAAATATCCTTCTCCATGGAAGCGGAAAAATCGACATTATAATTGCATGTAGATGTTGTTAACTGATTCAGAGGAAGGTAAAAAGAATGGGCAAAGTAGAAATTCTCATTATCTTCTATTTCATCAAACAGTTTTGATTTATTTAGACTTTTGACCGGGAAGAGCCCTGCGTGTGGGACTGTGACTTTATTTTCGTCAAATTTTTCTGTACTTACGGGAAACACTCCTAGTCCCGCGCTTTCTCCCTCTTTAGACCTTTCGGATAAAAGCTGCATTCCTAAGCCGATTCCTAGCAACGGTTTTTTTATTAACCGGAGCAGATTAAAAAGATTCATCATGTGAAGTCTTTTAAGAGAGGATAAGGCATCACCTTCGCCCGGGAAGATAATTTTATCCGCTTTGCAGATATCGCTTTCTCTGCTTGAAATCAGAAATGGGATATTCAACCCGGATAACAGAGTAGCGAAAGAATCAGAATTTCCTAAACATGAATCTATTACAACAATCATTTTCCTCCTTAGCCGGAATTCGATTGGCTTAATCTCAGAATTTCATAATTAAAAATTTAATTACTCAACGATATTTTTCAACCGGACTTTATTCCGTATAAATTAAAGGTACATCTTATAAAAGATTTTCAGCGTGTTTCTCTTTCAATTTCAGAGGGCGCGCCGCGTCTGTAACCGCACCTATTTTTGCAGCATAGCTTGTTTTTTCCTGAATATCTTCATCGGTCACATAATGTATATCCAGGAATCCTGGGGCTCTGTATCCGGTTCTCAGAAAGTTCATTTCACTTAATGCCAGACTCCACCCTTCGAACCAAAGATTGAGCTCGCCAACATCGCATTTCCCGCTGTCGATATGAACAATGAGATCTATGTCGCTATCGGGTCCCGAAGCCGCATTTTTAGTGCTGCCGAAAATATAGATTCCCTTTACTTTGAACCGGTCCGGATCCATCTCAGCAGCAATCTTCTCGGCCATTTTCATGCGCCACCGCCAGTGATCGCTGGGATGATAGTCGAACAGTTCCTTGTATTCCTGATCCTGAACAGGTTCACCGGATGCGGTAGTAAATATTCCTATTGCCTTTTCCTGATCCGAGTTCATTAAGACTTTCAAGATCAGTCCGCCGGTGGATTCTCTCACATCAATAACCTTAATGATATCGGCTAGGGTATTGAATTCATGAACTATATCGGAAAAAATATTTTTCGATTCATTGAAGAACTTTTCATTGAATACAACGCCCGGATCGTCCGGGTAAAGAGGCAGATATCTGATATTTGCCTCAACCAGATCCTGGAAGAAATGGGTGCCGAATGACAAGTCGGGAACATAATTCCCTTTTTTCCGGGCAACTTCTATAAGCATCGCGGTATTATTCAGGTCGGAATAAGTAACATTTACGCCAAGTTTAATATCGCCCCTGCTCCCCCATCTTCCGGGACCGATCAGTATAAATTTCCTCTTGGGAAGAGTCTTATTCAATCTGCCGATTGCCCTACCTACAAGAAGCATTTTATCCCTGTCGGAAATTTCAGAATATTTCTGCGGGTCTACGTATACAACATGGGTTATATCCGGGACTCTTCCGTTGGAAATATATTTATGGGCAGTGAATATTATTTTTTCAATGGGAATATCCGCCGGAATCACATCAGAATTCGAATCGCCTGTAAAACTCTGAGGACGGCATTGAAGCATATAGAAATCTTTACCGTCGCAGGCAAATTCTATATCGACGGGAGTTTTAATCTTTAACTGGAGTGTTTTGAGAATAGTGTCTATTCTTTTCAGAAAATCGGTTTTTGTAATCAGTCCGTCGAATGTAACAAAGAAATCCTTGAACGGATCGCCCGCATCCCACTCATTCGGCTGCCGGATCATAGTTCCGTCCATAACAGAAAAGATCTGTGTGAAGAGGGGGTATTCCGATCCGTATTCTTTAAGTATCTCGCTTATTGCGATCGACTCAAATTCATTGGTGGTCAGATTAATCATATCTACTTTCTTCGGCGAATAGCGCACTACTTCCTGCGGAGAAACATTAACTTTAAGATTCGGCTGACCGGGTGAGACAAGAACCGGATAGTCATCGCTCAGGCGGTCAACAGCCCGGGTCCCAAGCCCCGGGACAAGACGCACCAGGCCATCTTCTCTCCGGATTCTCGGCGACCATCGGAATTCATTATTGCTGAATGCCACTCCTGCAAGCGCGGGGAGAAAATACGTGCCTATTTTGGTTCCAACAACCTCCTGTATCATAACTCCCATCTCCTCGTGGAAATCGAGCAATCCCCGCTCCGAACGGTACTCGATGGGATCAGGACTGAAAGTAGAGGCGTATACTTCCGCTATTGCATCCATTAAAGCTGTTAATCTCTGCTGCTTTGTTCCCTGATTAGCGAGGAATAAACTTTTATATTTTCCTGAAAAAGAAGATCCGATCTGATCCTCTAGAAGGCTTGAACTTCTTACCACAAGGGGCTTCTCTCCGAGATCATCGAGAGCAACCGATAAGCCTTTAAGTATGTCTGGAGGGAATTCTGAATTTTTAAATAGTTGTACTACATGGGGATACTCTATCCTCACCTCCTCAATCTCTTTATATTTCTGCTCAAGCACTTCTTCAAGATTATTATGTCTCATAAAATATAAAACGCCGTCCGAAGTCAGGTACCATGTTTTAGGCATTTTAATATCTTTAAGTAGATCATTATCCTCAGCCTCTTTATTCAGAATATGAGATGCTAAAAATAAACCAGCGCTCTTTCCTCCAAGCTTGCCGTGGCTCCCCGCCGGAAAAATCATTTTATCAATAAGATTATAGAAATCGGTCAGTTTCACATATTCTTTTGCAACTGAAATGTAGTCTAGATGATCCGTAAAAAATCTTCTCAGGAGAGAAACTCGTAGCCCTTTGACAGTGGACATTGGAAGTTCAAATTTTTCCGGCGTCATATGGAAATATTTGCGGATCGCATCAGCTATCTCTGAAAGCGAGGTTGCCTGATTGTCAACAACTTTTATAAGCAGACTCGATTTATCTTCCTGAATCCATTTTTGTATACGGCTAAGAATAATTTCATCTGGCAGATTATCGTTAGCCATTCGTAAAATAGTTTCGACATACTGATCATAATTTTCAATCTTAGTAAACTTGAGAGGTTTATTGTCGTCGTAATTTATCTCTTCCTCGGTGCCGCCTCTTTTTATAAGATTTGTATGCTTCATTAATTTTTCGGCTTCTTCAACTCCTTTCCAGCAAAGCAGATGAAGCATCTTACGGAGCAGGCTCATAAATAAATTTGGATCGGTCTTCCTGATCATATCCAGAACAATGCGCCACTCACCTCTGGGTTTCACCTCCTGGGGCTCACACACCGATCTCGATTGCCTCAGGATATTCTTTAACTGATGATGCAGTATAAAATGACCCAGGCGGTCGGCGATTGTATTAAGCAGTTTCTTCTCCTCCTTCAGGAAAGGGCCAGATTTGCTGCTTACCGGCGGGACTTCTTCGATATAAAACACCGAAATCGATCCTACGAGCTTATCCTGAACAATTATTTCGGATCTCATAAACCATTTCGTTTCTTCAAAATCCCCGGTCTGATAGTAAATATCTCCATAAACTAATTTAGCCCTCACCTTCTGGGGGTACTGCATAGCTGGAGGAATCGAATTTATAACCGTATGAAATGCCTGCCGCAGTGAAATGTCGGAGCGGTTAAGGCTCTCCTCAATTGTATAGAGACAATTTAACTCCTTTGAACGCTCCTGAAGCTCAGCAACGAGTTCATCTATAGGCTTATGTTCATTTATCATCTCTATTACTCCAATCCATTTTCAAGTTGGTTAGTGAGGGACTGCAATTCTGTTATCAGTCAACCTGCCCTATTTATTATTCTAACCGGCTTAGAGAAAAGGCCGGCTACAATTTATCCTAAACTCAACGTCAAAAGTAATGGAAAAATCGTTAACATTAAAACTTGCGGAGCATAAGGATTTTGGGAGAATTACTGCAACAGGGTAAAAAAAACCGGAAACTGCTCAAAGAATTATCGCAATTTCCGGTTCGTTTTAATTATAGATCAGAGAGTTTGGTAATATTTTAGATCCAGCCGCGGTCTTTGCAAGCCTGCGCCACTCTGTTTACCGAGATAACATAAGCTGCATCTCTCATATAGAGTTTTCTTTTCTTAGCCAGATCGCTAACTGCGTGGAAAGCTGCTGTCATTTTAAGATCCAATTTTTCGAGCACTTCCTCTTTTTCCCAGAAGTAATTCATATTGCACTGAACCTGTTCGAAGTAACTGCAGGTAACACCGCCCGCGTTTGCCAGAAAATCGGGGATTATGAATATTCCTCTCTCAATAATCACCTTATCGGCTTCCGGAGTGGTTGGACCGTTTGCACCTTCGGCGATAATTTTAACTTTCTTACTCATCTTGTTTACGTTATCCTGATTAATCTGGTTCTCAAGCGCCGCGGGGATAAGAATATCTACATCCTGCTCAATCCAGGCTGCTCCATCCAGTATCTGATAACCAAGTTCTTTTGCCTTAGTCTTATCGATACCGCCGAATTTATCCGTAATCTTCCACAGATCCTGAAGATTTACACCCGATTCTTTTTTAAATGTATATGAACACTGGTCATTCTGATCCCAGCTGGAAACACATATAACTTTTCCGCCGAGCTGCTGATACAGATCTATCGCATACTGAGCTACATTTCCAAATCCCTGAACTGCAGCGGTTGTATTTTTAGGATCAATGCCCATCTCTTTCAAAGCCTCGCGCAGCGTGAAAATAACTCCATAACCGGTTGCCTCAGTTCTTCCCAGCGAACCTCCCATACCGACCGGTTTTCCGGTAATAAATCCGGGATATTTAGCGCCTTGAATCACTTCAAATTCATCGAGCATCCAAAGCATATGCTGTGCGTTTGTCATTACATCAGGTGCCGGAACATCGTTTAATGGACCGACATTTTTAGCCATCTGACGAATCCAGCCGCGGCAGATTTGTTCCTGTTCTTTCATACTCAGATGATGAGGATCGCAGATTACCCCTCCCTTTCCGCCGCCCAGCAGGATATTAACAACCGCGCACTTCCAGGTCATCCACATTGATAAAGCGCGGACAGTATCGATTGTTTCGTGAGGATGAAAACGGATTCCGCCTTTTGCGGGTCCGCGTGCATCATTATGCTGAACTCTGAATCCCTTAAATACTTTGGTTGTGCCGTCATCCATTTTTACCGGAATGCTGAAATGAAATTCCCTTAATGGATTTCTTAATAGTTCTCTGGTTGCGCTGTCAAGATTTAATTCGGCTGCGACTTTGTCGAATTGGGCCTGAGCCATCTCGAATGCATTAAACGCTTTGTTACTGCTCATAACTTAACCTCAATAAGAATTAATTTTTTGAATTTTGTGATTGCCGGTGAATGGAGTACTTATATTGATTTGTCTATTAATTTATAAAGTAAAACTTCTTTTCACCGACGAAATTTTCATTCATTGAAAATTTAACATAAGAAAAATAGATACGTTTGCCTTCTTAAGCAAGAAATGAATCAATCCGGACAAAAAGAGATAGCTATTTTAACGAA
>JBAYWA010000104.1:0-6372 GCA_041674325.1 Melioribacteraceae bacterium
AAGCTTCAATAATCGATTCTTCGAACACACCGTGAGTTGAAGGATAAGTCACCATCAATGCCGAGAGATTATCTTTATACTGTTCGGCTTTTGCTTTCAGATCGCTCATATCGATATTACCATTTTCGTCACATTTTACAACCACCACTTTACTTCCTGCCATTACAGCGCTTGCCGGATTTGTACCATGAGCCGAGGAAGGGATGAGGATAATATTACGTTTCATATCTCCCCTCTTCAAGTGAAAAGCGCGGATCACCATCAGTCCGGTATATTCCCCCTGCGCTCCCGAATTAGGCTGCAGCGATACGGAGTCAAAACCTGTAATTACGGCGAGATCATGTTCTAGCTCCTTGAATAACTGTAGATATCCCTCCGCCTGATCTAGCGGGGCAAACGGATGAAGTTCTGAAAATTCAGGCCAGCTTAATGCAAACATTTCAGACGCGGCATTTAATTTCATTGTGCAGGATCCGAGCGGAATCATGGAGGTTGTAAGGGAGAGATCCTTCTTCTCTAATCCTTTGATATATCTCAGCATTTCGGTTTCTGAGTAATATGAATTAAATACCGGATGAGTCAGAAATTCTGATTTTCTGATTAATTTTTCAGGAAGATTTATATCAAATTGCTCCGATGGAATGGTAATATTTTTTTGTGTAATATTTTTATTTAATCCCTTTGCAAAAACTTCAATAATTCTGACAACATCTTCAATCCTATCGCTCTCAGAGATTGAAATTCCTATCGCATTGCCATTAATATATCTGAAGTTGATCTTATTCTTAACTGCTTCAGCTCTTACGCTTAATGCATCCTGTGTTGAATTCAGATCTATTCTTAATGTGTCAAAATAATTTTTCGCTGCACTTTTAATCCCCAGGGATTGCAGATTTTTTTCAAGAAGAACAGTTAAAGAATGGATTCTTGACGCAATCGCTTTAATTCCCTTCTGACCATGATAGACGGCAAACATACCAGCCATTATCGCCAGGAGGACCTGCGAAGTACAGATATTACTCGTCGCGTGTTCCCGTTTAATATGCTGCTCTCTGGTCTGGAGAGCCATACGGAGTGCGCGCCTTCCGTGAGAATCAATCGAAATGCCGATTATTCTTCCAGGTATCTGTCTTTTAAATTCGTCTTTAGTTGCAAAATAGGCAGCATGAGGGCCACCGAATCCGATCGGCACACCGAATCTTTGAGTGCTGCCTACGACCACATCCGCTCCAAATTCTCCGGGAGGTGTAAGAATGGCTAATGACAAGAGATCAGCTGCGACAGCTTTATAAATTCCCTTTTCTTCGGCAGACTTAAACAAGCTTGAATAATCAAACACTTCTCCATCGCAGGCAGGATACTGAACAAGAATGCCGTAAATATCATCGGTAAGTTCTAATTTACGGTAATCGCCGATTCTAAGTTCAATTCCAAATGGTTCGGAGCGCGTTTTAAGAACATCAATTGTATGCGGGAATACCTGATCGGAAATCCAGAATACATTAGCGCTTTTCTTAGCGGTTTTACGAATAGCGAAGAGCATAGTCATCGCTTCTGCTGCTGCAGTTGCTTCATCAAGCAAAGACGCATTCGCAATCTTCATACCTGTAAGATCAGTCACCATAGTTTGGAAATTGAGTAATGCTTCCAATCTCCCCTGAGAAATCTCCGCCTGATAAGGAGTGTATTGCGTGTACCAGCCCGGATTTTCGAGTATATTTCTTTTAATCACACTCGGAGTTATGGTCGGATAATATCCGAGTCCGATATAATTTTTAAATATTTTATTTTTTGCGGCAAGGGTTTTCAGGTTATTCAAAAAATCGTATTCGCTCTGAGCATCCTCAAGAGTTAATTCATTTTTTAATCTGATCGCTTGGGGGACAGTTTTATCGATTAATTCATCAAGCGTAGATACACCCACGGCTTTAAGCATTAATGAAATTTCATCTGCATTTGGACCCACATGACGGTCAACAAATTTGTCGTAGAATTCAGGATTATTCATTTTAGATACTCTCGTCAATAATTTTTCAAAATGATGGATTTTTGTTCTGTAAATATAAGTAAAAGATGAAATTTGAAGAGTAAAAATTGTGACTCGAGTAACTTTGCTGACATCTTACAAAGAGATCAGTTTGGAGAAGAGTTCATTTTTTGGAGTGCCATTTTTGAGGCTTCCTGCTCGGCTGATTTTTTATTCTTTCCGGAGCCTATTCCCATTAATTCCTCCCCGATATAAACTTCTATAGTAAATATTTTATTGTGGGGCGGTCCGTCCTCATTTTTAATTATATATTTAGGCGGATTCAATTTTTTGGAATGACTAAGCTCCAGAAGCTGCCCTTTATAATTTGTATCTACAAGCAAAGACTCATCATCCTCACGGGGTTTGATTAAGCATCTGATCACAGCCTGCTCGGTAACTCTAAGGCCGAGATCCAGATAGACGGCACCAATAATTGCTTCGAAAGCATCAGATAGTATTGTTTGTATCCCTTCGAGCGAATCTCTTAAATATTTCTGGTTATAAAGGAGAATTTTCTGGAGACCAATATCTTCGGCGACGGAGGCCAGGCTGTCACGGTTTACTAATAATGAACGTGTCTTGGTCAAAAAACCTTCTTCCCCATCCGGATATTTTTCGAACAGATATTTTCCGACGATCATACTAAGTATGGAATCTCCTAAAAACTCAAGACGTTCGTTAGATTTGTGAAGTTCGGGGTGGAGATCCAATGATGAGCTGTGAGTGAGAGCCTTAATATAAATATCGGGATTCTTTATTGTGATATTTAAAGAACTTTCAAGAACTGAGAGGTTCTTCAAAAGAATCTTGTTGAAATCGTTATCGGCTGAATATTTCCCGGACCGGAAAAAGGACAGCCGACGAAAAATCTTATGGAACAAAAATCATCCTAAATACTTCTTGAAAAGTAAGCTGGCATTATGTCCGCCAAATCCAAATGTATTACTGATAGCGTAATTAATATCTTTTTTGACTGCTGTTTTAGGCGTATAATTCAGATCGAGCCCTTCTCCCGGGACATCGTGATTGATAGTCGGCGGCACCGTTGAATTCTGTATCGCAAGCACTGTTGCTATAGCTTCAATTGCACCGGCCGCGCCGAGAAGATGGCCGGTCATAGATTTAGTAGAACTAACGGCAAGTTTATAAGCGTGTTCACCGAAAAGAGTTTTAATAGCCTGCGTTTCATTAAGATCATTCAATTCTGTTGATGTACCGTGAGCATTGATATAATCCACTTCCAGCTTATCCACTCCCGCATCTCTTAAACATTCACGCATAGAGCGAACTGCCCCCTCTCCGCCCGGCGGAGGAGCCGTAACATGGTATGCATCGGCGGTAAGCCCTACGCCTACTATTTCTCCGTAGATGTGAGCACCGCGGTTTAATGCGTGATCTAATTCCTCCAGTACAAGAGCACCCGATCCTTCCCCCATAACAAAACCATTTCTGTCTTTATCAAATGGTCTTGAAGCTTCCAGATATCTATCATTCCAGGTTGACAAAGCACGAGCAGAGTTAAATCCACCGATTGCCATTGGTGTAATCGCCGCTTCTGAACCACCCGAGAACATTATCTCAGCCGAGCCTCTTTGAATCAGCATGAAAGCATCGGCAATAGCGTGTGAAGATGTGGCACATGCGGAGACAGTAGCGTAATTTGGTCCTTTCAAGCCATAACGGATTGAAATCTGTCCCGCCGCAATGTCCGGAATCATTTTTGGGACAAAAAACGGACTAATTCTTTTTGCGCCGCCGTTCAAGTAAGCAGTATGCTCCTCTTCCCAGGTTACCATACCCCCGATACCGCTTCCGAAAACAACGCCTGCCCGTTCAAGATTTATTTTTGAAAGATCTAATTTGGAATCCTCGCACGCCATCGTTGCCGTTGCCAGAGAATAATGAGTGAAAGGATCCATTCTTCTAAGCTCTTTTTTATCGATGTAAAGAAGAGGGTCAAAATTTTTAAGCTCGCAGGCGAAATGAGTATTAAAAGAAGAAGCGTCAAATTTAGTTATTAATCCGGAACCATTTCTTCCGGAAATAAGTCCATCCCAGTATTCCTGCACATTATTGCCGATTGGAGTTAACGCGCCAATACCAGTTATCACAACTCTTCTTTTACTCATGATACTTCCCTGTTTTTTTTGAAGGATAATTATTCTTTGCATAAACCGGCCATGGGGATACCATGGCCGTTACTTTACTTTATTTTCCTAATTTTTCCTTCAGATATTTGGTAGCATCGCCGACTGTTGAAATCTTTTCGGCATCTTCATCCGGAATGGAGATATCAAACGCTGACTCGAAACCCATAACTAATTCCACGATATCAAGCGAGTCTGCACCCAGATCATTTGTGAATGAAGCTGTTGGTGTAATTTGAGATTCTTCAACACCAAGTTTATCCATTACGATTTCTTTTACTTTTGCTTCGACGTCCATTTCTGCTCCTCTTTAGTGATTGAAATGATTTATAATTAACTGTAAAAAATGTCTTGAAATTTATCTCCTTTAAAAATAGAGATAACCGGACCGGGGTTTACATTACCAATCCGCCATCAACAGCAAATACCTGTCCGGTAATATAATCAGAATCGCCGCCCGCAAGAAAAATAACTGTTTTTGCCACATCCTCGGGAGTACCGAGGCGTTTAAGTGGAACATTTGAAAGAATTGCTTCTTTCTGCTGTTCATTAAGTTTTTCTGTCATATCGGTTGAAATAAAACCGGGGGCAACTGCGTTTACATTTATATTCCTTGAAGCCAGCTCTTTAGCATTTGATTTTGTAAATCCGATCACGCCGGCTTTTGAGGCTACATAGTTAGCCTGTCCCGGATTACCTATTATTCCTACAACAGAACTAATGTTGATAATTTTTCCATGACGCTGACCGAGCATCGGCCTCAGGACAGCCTTAGTGTAATTAAAAACGCTTTTTAAATTCGAATTAATAACTGAATCAAAATCAGCCTCAGACATCCTCAGCATTAAATTATCTTTTGTAATTCCAGCATTATTAACAAGAATATCGACACCGCCTAATTTTTCTATAGCGAATTTTACGGTTTCATCCGCGGCAGCAAATGATGACGCATCGGCTTTAAATCCTATTACCTTAACAGAGTCATTCGACAATTCTTTTTCCATACTCAGTGCGAGCTCATCGGAGCTGAAATAAGTGAATACCACAGAACATCCGTTCAGGGCCAATTCTGCTACAATTGCTTTTCCAATGCCGCGGGTTCCCCCTGTCACAATTGCTCTTTTATTAAGCAGCTTCAATATTCGTCTCTTCGGTTTGTGATTTATTAAGGTATTCGTCTTTATATTTTAATAGTTCCTCAAAGCCGGAATCACCAAGAACGTGCCTTAGCTCGTTTTTAGTGCATTCAAAAATAGTAGAAACCTGATTCTCGGATTTGCTGCAGTAGTGCATTCGATCCAGATGTTCGTCATCGAATGTCAGGACGCCTTCAAAAATTACTAATGGGAATAATATACAATATAGAGGTTTATATTTCCACTTGTATTCCCCCTCCAACATAGCCATCTTCTGGAGCGTACAAAAACCCTGTTTGTCCAGAAATACACATTTACCATTATAAACTTCAGTACCCACCGCAATACCACTCGGAAAATCGCTGTCAGCTTCGGGAGCTTCGAACCATGACTCCGGATCCTTTATCTGCGAGTCATCGAGATGATGAATTATTTTATCTTTTACGGAGAGAATCATCTCATGTTCAGACTTGTCCGTATAAACACCATAATAGCAGCATTCGCCGGAGCAAATGCATACATCACACGCTTTAACAAAGGGCTGTGTGAAAATTGCCGGATCTATGAACATTCCATTAATTGTTTTTTCAAATTTTTTCTGCATTACAGGTACCTTTCCACTTCAGAATACTTATCTATTCCGATCACTTTTACGTCAGGATTGATTCTCTTTAATAATCCCTGCAATACTTTGCCGGGACCAATCTCATAAAATTCATCCGCGCCGTCATTTATCATATTTACAATCGTTTCTTCCCACCTGACAGGTTTATCGAGCTGATGATACAGTAAATCTTTTATCTCTTCTTTTTTAATGACCGGTTTTGCTGTCACATTTGCATAAACCGGGATTTTGGAATCATAGATTGGGGTTAATTCCAGTTTTGCTTTTAGAGTTTCCTTGGCGGTATGCATCAAAGGAGAATGGAAAGCTCCGCTTACAACCAATTCTTTAACAAGTTTAGCCCCTTTTGATTTCGAAATTTCCATTGCTTTATGAACGCCGGCTACAGATCCGGAGATAACAATCTGTCCCGGTGAATTGAAATTAGCACACTGA
>JBAYWA010000105.1:0-6320 GCA_041674325.1 Melioribacteraceae bacterium
AAGATTCATTACGGCGATGTCAGCCTTCGATAGCGGATTAATATGAGAGTATATCTTGATAATGCGGCTACTACCCCCGTTCATCCAAAAGTGTTTGAAAAGATGAAACCGTTTTTAACGGAAGAATTCGGAAACCCATCCTCAATTCATTCGTTCGGAAGAGTTGTAAGAGTAGCCATAGAAGAATCGCGTGAAACTGTCGCAGGATTTATTAATGCCGATCCAAGCGAGATCTATTTTACAAGCGGCGGAACCGAAGCAAATAATTTTGCAATCTTCGGCATCGCCGGGTCGGAATTCGCGGAATCGGGCCGCAATAAGATAATCTCCTCAAAAATTGAACACCATTCCGTTCTCGATTCGGTGGAAGAATTAAACAGCCGCGGTTTTAAAAACCTGTGGCTTGAACCGGACCAGGGATTTAAGAATTATTGGGATTCTGAAATTCGCACTCACGCCGCAGAAACCGCACTTGTCTCACTCATGCATATTAATAATGAAACGGGCGCCAAAAATCCGGTGGAAAATATCTCAAGGTTTCTTAACAAGGAAAAGATCTTTTTTCATACAGACGCAGTACAAAGTTTCGGAAAATTTCCGCTCGATGTGAAGAAACTTGGAGTCGATTCACTAACTGGTTCCGCTCATAAAATAAATGGTCCAAAAGGGACCGGATTTGCTTTCGTAAAGAGGGGCACTCCTATTTCCCCCCTATTATATGGAGGCTCTCAGGAGCGAAACAGACGGGGCGGAACTGAAAACGCGGCCGGAATAGTCGGATTCGCGGAAGCAGTCAGACTGGCAAAAGAATCGATGCAGACAAATTACGACCATGTGAAAAAACTAAAAGGATTATTTGAGACAGGAATAAAATCTACTGAGAAAGAGGGAATTCTATTCAACGGATCTGACGAATCATCCCCTTATATTTCAAGCCTTACTTTCAAATCCGGTTTTTTCAACAACGATTCCGAATCGATGCTGATGTATCTGGATATCAACGGAGTGGCGGCTTCTAACGGCTCGGCATGTACAAGCGGTACAATCAAGGCTTCGCATGTAATTCTGGCAATGGGTTACTCACCCGAGGATGCTGCAGGTACATTAAGATTTTCACTCGGGTCTGGAAATAAAATGGAAGAGATAGAGTTTGCGCTTGAAGTGATTGATAAAATGGTTAGAAAATTCAGGAAGTAAAAAAACAGCCCAAATCCCAAGCCATTGCCGGCAGGCAGATATTCAAATGCATTTTCACAGCTTCATATCATAAAAAAACCGGATCGGAATTATGACGTTATCATAATAGCGGGATCCGGCTTTATCAAATCTTTAACAAAAACGCCTAAAATTCTCAGTTAGTCATGTAATCGATAAGCTGAGAAAGTTTTTCCTTCATCTGTTTTCTGTTAACTATAAAATCAACAAACCCGTTCTCCAACTGGAATTCAGTTTTTTGAAATCCCGATGGGAGGTCTTTACCGATCGTCTGTTTGATTACACGGGGACCGGCAAAGCCGATAAGGGCTTTTGGCTCTGCGATAATGATGTCGCCGAGCATCGCATAACTTGCCGTCACGCCTCCGGTTGTAGGATCGGTTAATATCGAGATATAGGGTAATTTAGCTTCAGCATTTCTTGCAAGTCTGGAACTTGTTTTTGCCATCTGCATAAGTGAAAAAGCCCCCTCCATCATTCTGGCGCCGCCGCTCTGGCTGATAATTATCATCGGTATTTTTTCTTCGTAAGCCGCGTCTATCGCGCGGGCTATCTTCTCGCCCACAACCGATCCCATGCTGCCGCCGATAAATTTAAAATCCATACAGGCAAAAGCCGCCTTCTTTCCTTCGATTTTTCCTACTCCGGATCTAACGGCGTCATTAAGCCCGCTCTTTTTAATAGTTGCAATGATTCTTTCGGAATATCGCTTAGTATCGGTGAATTCAAGCGGATCGCCCGACTTCATCTTTTTATCGAGCTCCTTGAATGTGCCTTTGTCAAAAATTATGGAGATATATTGTTCGCTTCCTATTCTGAAATGGAAATTGCATTTCGGACAGCACCATAAACTTATATCAAGTTGTTTATTATGAATTATCTCCCCGCACTCTTCGCATTTAGACCATTGACCATCCGGTACATCGGTCTTCTTGCTGTCGCGCGAGATATTCTCTTTTTTTCTCTTGAACCAACCCATTAAGATTTTCTCTTTTCAATGTTTACAAATAATGTAATTGTCTGATTCGGTTTCTGGGAATCATTAGAATAAAAAGTGACGGTCCTGGTTAGTTTTCCCTCTCTATTCGCTGTATCCAGCTCAATTCTAATACTTCCAGATTCTCCCGGATTTAACGATTTGCTGCTAAGCAGCACGGCTGTGCAACCGCACGAGGTTTTTACATCACTTACAACAAGCACGCTTTCGCCCTCATTTTTGAAACCGATCTTTACATCAACAACTCTGCCCTCTTCCACATTACCGAAATCATAACTGCTTTTAAGCAATTTAAGTTTTGGACTTTTACCGTTTTTAGCCGCGGCATTTTTATCAACAATTACGCATGTAAATCCTAATTTCAATTCCGGATTAACCGGATCATTCGATGAGACATAAATATATTTTTCCTGCGGTCCCAGCCTGTTTTCCGAATTGAATTCCGCCAGTACAAACGTTTTTTCCCCGGGTCTTAAATTCATCTTATCAGGTTTTGCCGCGGTACAACCGCAAGACGCCCTTACGTTACTTATCTTCAATTCGGCGGTGCCGTTATTCATAATCTCATATCTATGCTTTACAATCTGGCCTTCGACGATCGTACCGAAATCGTGATTAGAGGCTTTCACATTTATTTTGGGGGCCGCAAACTGTGCCAGTAAAATCTGCGCCGATGAAATAAATAACAGCAGAGCTATCTTACTCATTTTTTAGCCTTTACAATAAATTTCTTGAAATAATTGGGTTCCAGATAATCATAGTCAAAAGTTAACAAATCCTTCCCATATAAATAAGCCCACTCGCCGACCGATTTTGCGGAAGGGCCATTCGGCGGATTATTCACATTATTTGAGACAAAATTGCCAAAAATCTTTTCAGAAGCACTGGCGGATTTTTCAAGTTCGATCTTAGAGATTAGCCTCAATTCCTCCATGACAATGCTCTTTTTTTCGGCACGGCGATATTTTACAAAATAAAATTCATCGGTATTGGCCCCAACCGCAATAGAAAATTTTGATTCATCACTCAAATACTTCGAAATCTGAAGCGCGAAGGCTTCGTACGTCGGGACCGGAATAACCGGCAATCCGGCGCCGAAAGCCATACCTTTGGCGGCGGCCAGACCAATACGCAGACCGGTAAATGAACCGGGGCCCATCGAGACCGCAATCGATTTTAAATCACCCGCCTGTTTATCTCCTGATTTGAGAACCGAATCGATCATCCAAATCAATTTCTTAGAATGGATATGATTCTGAAGATAGTTCAGCTCAATTGAATCTTTTTCATCAAGGATCAACGCCACGCTGCAAAGCATGCCTGACGTTTCGACAGCTAATATCGGGAATAATTCATTCATGTTTAATGATAGAAATTTCTCGTGAAGTACTATCTATAAATTTAAGTAAAACTGTATAATGATTTTGAGGAAGAATATCCGGGAACATATCAGCCCATTCGATGAATACGACAGCATCGCCGCTTAATAGATAATCTTCGAATCCAATATCATGAAGTTCTTCTATCTTTTTTATCCGGTAAAAATCGAAATGAAAAATTTTTCTGCCGTTCCTATATTCATTCACTATGGCAAAACTCGGACTTGACACATTTTCAATTCCCAACCGGGCGCATGCGCTCTTGACGAAAAAAGTCTTACCTGTGCCGAGATCACCATTCAGAAGAATTAAATCTCCGGGTTTTAAAGCAAGCGCAAACTCCTCAGCCAGCAGCACCGTTTCAGCTTCGGTGCAAACATTTTTTTTAAAAGGGAACTCCATCTAAGGCTTGCTCTCCATTGTTATCACCGGCAGTATCATCTCCTCCATAGAAATTCCCCCATGCTGGAAACTGTCTTTATAATGACTAAGATATTTATGATACTCAGTCGGATAAACGAAATAGAAATCCTCTTTGCTGATAATATAACTAATTGTCAATCCGCGCTTGGGCAATTTATAATCGAGTGGATTTTTAATAAAGATCGCATGCCTGTCATCCACTTTCAGATTCCGGCCGAATTTAAACCGGAGGTTTGGCGAGGCGTCCCTATCGCCTAAAACTTTTGCTCCCCTCAGAGTCCGAATGCTGCCGTGATCCGTAGTAACAACTATTTTGGCGTGCGGGATTGTAGCTATCGCCCGGAAAGTATTCAGCAGCGATGAATGCTGGAACCAGCTGTTTGTAAGTGAGCGGTAGGCGGCTTCATCCGGAGCTATCTCTTTTAATATGGCAGAATCCGAGCGGCCGTGGGCGATCATATCCAAAAAATTAACTACTACAGCCATCAGATGGGTCTGCTTATGCGAAAGTACATTTTGTTCGAACGACCTTCCCACTTCCGGATCGATTATCTTGACGTATTTCAGCTCGTTCTTTAGAGAGATCTTTTTACGTAACAGAAGATTTTGAAGGAGATCTTTCTCATACTTATTCATACTGTTCTCATCATCATTCATCGTCCCCCATAGATCGGGATAATGCTTCTCTATTTCAGACGGAAACAATCCGGCAAACAAAGAATTCCTTGAGTAAGGTGTTGCGGTGGGAAGAATGGAGTAATAGTAGTCCTTTTGAATATTGAAAAGTCCGGTAAGGTGCTTCTCCATTACAAGCCACTGATCCAGCCGCAGGCAATCGATGACGAAAAAGAAAACGGGACCACCGGCATTCGCAAGATGAGGAGCCACATATTTTTCAAAAATCTGAGTAGTTAGCGTCGGAACATCTTCACTTCCGACATTATCAATCCAGTTTTTATATTTTTTTTCAACATACTTACTGAATTCCTGATTACATTCCTTCATTTGTTCAACCAGGGTCTGTCTCAGATCTATCTCCGGATGGATATCCAGTTCCAAAGCCCAATTTGTAAGCTTGATATAAATTTCGACCCAGTCATCAAAATCAGGTTCGAGAAGAAGCTGACGCGAAATGTTATTGAAATCCTGAAGATAGTCCTTTGCAACATATTCACCGGAAATTTTTCTCTGTTCGAGGATTTTTTTACAAACCATCAGCACCTGAGAAGGAAGAACGGGTTTGATAAGATAATCGCTGATCTTACTGCCTATAGCATCGTGCATCAGCGACTCTTCTTCGCTCTTCGTTATCATCACAACGGGGATATTCGGGTTGATCTCTTTAATAAGCGCGAGTGTTTCCAGTCCACCTTTACCCGCCATCATCTCATCGAGGAAGATCAGATCGAATTGATTGTTCTTGACTTCGGAAAGAGCATCCTCGCCGTTTGTGACTGATGAAACTTCATAACCCTTCTCATTCAGAAAAATTATATGAGATCTGAGAAGCTCAATTTCATCATCGACCCAGAGAATTTTATTTTTTTTCATATTCAAAATTACGATAATTATTGTATAGTAATGCGTACATCTACGCCGGCCTCATTTGTAGTAGTGGGGGGAATTCTTGAAGCTCCCTCCGGTTCAATACTGGTCCTTCTGTAAAAAATTGTGAGCGAAACTCTCTGGCTCATTACATATCTGATCTTCGGTTCGATAGTTGTATTCGTCTTCCCTTCCTGAGGTGTTCCGCTTTCCTTGAATTTTTCCATATCGTAGATCACGCTGGAAGTTTTGCCGCTCGTGTAAGAGAAAGAAACTTCAATATCATTTTTCAATGAAATTCCGAAAAGCGGCAGTTCAAAACCGGACTTCATATAGCTGGCGGAGATGCTGATATCCTTATTATACTGTTCAGTAATATTCTTAGTTGAGATACCCAGACTGAAGATAGATTTAGTTGAGAATCTTGCGCTGCCCTGAAATGTTCCTCCCAGAAACTGGTCGAAATTCATAGTAAGACCCACCAGCGGGGCAAATGCGTAATCTACTCTCTGAGTCTGTGTTTCCTGAACACCGTCAGGATTTATCTTCCACCCTTCGCTATAATTTGAAATATAGGCGTGTGTTATCTGAACTCTTTTGGCAAAACTGAATAACGCGTATCTTTCCAGTCCGCTCCATGTAAAACTCCAGTTAGGACGAGGTATATATTTCGCAAAATCTTTCAGCAAGGGGATTTTAGAGAGGAATGAAAATGTTTCAAATCCGCTTACGAATGCCTCGGAAAGATTTTGGGCGGGCTT
>JBAYWA010000106.1:0-6311 GCA_041674325.1 Melioribacteraceae bacterium
GAATCTGTTCTGCTGATTTCTTTTGAAATATTAATCGGCGAGCAGTCGTTTTTGATGAATATCTGTTTTGCCACATTCGCGTTCGATAATATTCTGGCAAAACTTTCCACGCAGAAACTTTCTTCAATCAGAGCGGCAAAATATTTTGGTATTACCGCTAAAGAAGTGCTTGAAGCCCATCTTGCAAAAACTTTGCTCCCGCTCCAGGTGGAATTTGGCAGAACAAAACTCTCTATACAGGAATTAATGGAAATGAAGGTCGGGGATATTGTACGCCTCGAAACAAAATTAAGCGATGACCAGCAGGTAAGAACCGGCACGCAGAATCTATTCTCGGGAAGGATCGGAATTGCAAATAATCATAAGGCAATCAAGATCACCCGTAAAGTAATTGATGAACCAAAATCTCTCTGAGGAATTCATGGACAACATAACAAACGAATCATTAGAACAGACGACTGAAAACGATAAATCGGCAGGATCGGTGAGCAGTTCAATTGCCCAGTTCGAAGAATTCGACGATTCCACCCAGGTGGTGGGCAATTCAAATGAAAAGCTTCATTTTCTGAAGGATCTGCCGATGAATATTTATATCGAACTCGGCCGGACTCAGATGCGGATAAAAGACATTCTTGAACTGGAACGCGGATATGTTATTGAACTGGACAAACTGGCAAGCGAACCGGTAGATGTATTTGTTAATAATAAAAAGATCGCGGAAGGCGAAGTGGTTGTTATCGATAAACACTTCGGTATAAGAATTACAAGTTTAGTGGATCCGGCAAATAGATTAAAGGATATCGCCTGATGACATTTTTCGATATTATAAAATCGTTCTTTCCGCTTGTTTTAATTCTTGGATTGCTCTTTGGTGTTCTGATAGTTGTCAGAAAATATTCTTTCTCTCTGGGCGGGAAAAAAGTCCGCTTATCGAATGTAGATGTGATTTATAACCAGTTAATTCTCCCTAAAAAGTATTTATCATTTATCCGCGTTCAGGATAAACTTCTTGTCCTCGGAATAAGCGAAAACAACATTACACTTTTGAAGGAGCTTGATTATGATTCGTTTCAGAATGACGAGGCCGCTTCCGGTGACTCTAAGCCGAATTTTGTGGATATCTTTAAGCAGAATCTGGGAATAAAATGAACAAGAAATTATTCCTCGTTATAATTGCTTCGGTTTTTCTTTTTATTGCGGCGGATTCAATCGCGCAGCAGAAAACTACAGCCATCCCATTCCCAAAAATAAATCTGGATGTGGGCACCGCTCAGAC
Organism: Melioribacteraceae bacterium; assembly: GCA_041674325.1. GTDB lineage: Bacteria > Bacteroidota > Ignavibacteria > Ignavibacteriales > Melioribacteraceae > Fen-1258. The sequence continues at coordinate 1,277 of JBAYWA010000106.1, forward strand.
GGGAAGCGACGTTTCGGTTACGCTTCAAATATTACTTCTGATGACAGTTCTGTCGCTGGCTCCGTCTCTTGTTATAATGACCACTGCATACTTAAGGATTATAATTGTTTTTCATTTTTTGAAGAGCGCGCTCGGGACTCAGCAGATGCCTCCATCCCAACTCCTGGCTGGAGTAGCGCTCTTTATTACTTTTTTTATAATGGCGCCGACATGGAATAAAGTGAACGATGATGCGCTGAAACCACTTATGGCGAATAAAATTAATGTGGAAGAAGCCTACGACAAAGGGATCGAGCCGATCCGCCAGTTTATGTTTAAGCAGACCAGGGACGAGGATCTTGAATTGTTTATCGGTTTGTCCAATCAGCCGAGGCCCGCAAACCGTAATGAAGTATCGACGATTGTTTTAATTCCCTCTTTTGTACTTAGCGAACTGCGTGCCGGCTTCATAATGGGTTTCTTCCTGTTTATCCCGTTTATAATGGTTGATATGATCATCTCTAGTATTCTGATGTCCATGGGCATGATGATGATGCCTCCCATGATGATCTCGCTACCATTCAAAATTTTGCTGTTCATTCTCGTGGACGGATGGAATCTGATAATTGGTTCTTTAGTAAGGAGTTTTGCGTAAATGACCGAAGACATGATAATAGAGGTTTTGAAAGACGCTTTCTGGACCACATTTTTAATCCTTCTGCCTGTTCTCGGCGTATCGCTTATCGTGGGCATTTTTATCTCAATATTTCAGGCTGCGACTTCAATTCAGGAGATGACTTTGACCTTCGTCCCCAAATTGATAGCGACGGCTTTAGTGATAATTTTTATGCTTCCCTGGATGCTTGATAAGATGATCGCAATAACACTCAAAATGTTCACAATGTTTCAACATGTGCTGAAATGACAGAGATATTAGTCGGTGATTTTATAATTGTTCTTTTCGTTTTCCTTAGAATCATTGCAATGATCGTCACCGCTCCTGTTTTTTCTCATTCGGCATTCCCGATGCTGGCCAAAATATTCCTTTCGCTGGTAATAGCCTATATAGTCTTCCTTACAATCGATAAAAGCAATATTAATCTTGAAACCGATCTTATTTCTTTAGCGATAGGTGGAGCTAGAGAAGTATTGATAGGAATGCTTATGGGATATATGCTGACGTTTGTTTTTTACGGTATTTCATTCGCCGGCAGCATTATCGGTTACGATATTGGCCTGATGATGTCGGAAGTAATGAATCCGATGCAGGAAACAAGCAACAATATAGTGGGAGAACTTATTTTTTATATAGCAATGATGATTTTTTTTCTAATTAACGGGCATCATTATATAATTGCTGCAATAGTTGCATCTTTTAAGGTAATTCCACTTACGGAATTTTCCGTTACGGCGCCGGTGATTCAGGTGCTTATAAAATATTCGTTTGCGGTTTTTACAATTGCGCTCAAAATAGCCTCTCCGGTTCTTGTATCATTTTTCCTGATTCATATTGCGGAGGGAATAATTTCGCGCGTAATACCTAATATCCAGGTGTTCTTTGTAACACAGCCGGCAAAAATAGGAATCGGTTTTGTGTTCCTGGCAACTCTGGCTCCGATATATGTTTATGCAATTAAGAATCTTTTGCAGAATTATGAATCGCATCTTTCTGAAATTATCAAAGCGCTGGGTACCTGAGTATGGCTGAACACGACGGACAGGAAAAAAGTGAGGAACCTACCGGTAAGAAACTCTCCGACGCGAGAGACAAAGGCCAGGTTGCAAAAAGCACCGAGATAAATTCGCTTGCGGTTTTCGGAAGCGGATTGATCATTATCTATATTACTAAAGGTGCGCTCGGTGAACAAATTTCACATTTTGCCATCGAAATTTTTGGTTCGCTTGAAAAATTTGAAATTAACAAGACGATAATTCAGACTTATTTCCTTAAATGGATCCTTTTTCTGTTTACTCTTCTGGCGCCTGTTCTGATCGGAATTCTTGTTGCGGCTTTAGTAAGCAACATCGCTCAGGTGGGATTTGCGTTTAAATCGAAAGTGTTTATCCCCAACTTCGGCCGATTTAATCCGCTAGCCGGAATAAAGAGAATCTTCTTTTCCTCACATTCAATTATTGAGGTCGGGAAATCCTTAGCCAAATTATTTACAATAGGATTATTTACTTACTTTATTGTATCCAGGCTTGTTCAGGATACAACTCTTCTTATAGAACTGAGCATTGAAGAGACGGTGAAATTCATGATTGATACCGCATTTTCGATGATAATAAAAATCATGATGTTTTTCCTGGCAATAGCGGCTATCGATTTTACATTCCAGAAATTTAAATTCAAAAAAGATATGATGATGTCCAAGCAGGAGGTAAAGGAGGAGTGGAGACAGAGTGAGGGCGATCCGATAGTAAAATCAAGAATACGAAGCAAAATGCTGATGATGGCCCGCAAAAGAATGATGAAGGATGTTCCAACTGCGGATGTAGTTGTTACAAACCCTACTCACTTTGCCATTGCAATCAAATATGAGATGAATAAGGACCGGGCGCCCAAAGTAGTTGCAAAGGGAATGGATGAATTGGCCCAGCGGATCAAAAAAATTGCCTCTGAAAATAATGTTCCCTTATATGAAGACAGGGAACTGGCACGAGCATTGTATAAAACAACAGAAGTCGGCGATGAAATCCCTACAAAATTATTTAAGGCAGTCGCGCAGATTCTGGCATATATTTTTCAGATGAAGAAGATGAAAAAGAAAAGGAGTATAATCTAGAGTGATGAAAGCCTTCGGAAGAAACAGCGATATATTCCTGGCATTCGGGCTTATAATGATGCTTGGCCTGATGCTTATCCCTTTACCGGCGCCAATCCTGGATTTTCTCCTTGCGCTTAATATAACGCTTGCGGTGCTGGTACTCATTGTTTCTTTGTACATTCAATCGCCTCTGGATATTTCAGTGTTCCCCGGTTTATTACTGGTTACAACATTATTCCGCCTTGGCCTGAATATCAGTTCAACACGGTTAATTCTCATTGACGGGTATGCAGGAAAGGTTATCGAATCTTTCGGATCGTTTGTTGTAAGCGGAAATTATGTTGTTGGATTTATAATATTCATCATCCTTGTTGTTATTCAATTCATTGTAATTGTAAAAGGATCCGGAAGAATCTCAGAGGTCGCCGCGAGGTTCACTCTGGATGCTATGCCCGGTAAACAGATGGCAATAGATGCAGATCTTAATACCGGCCTTATAACCGAATCCGATGCCCGCAAGCGAAGAGAATTGGTCGGAAGGGAAGCGGAATTTTACGGAGCAATGGATGGTGCAAGTAAATTTGTGAAGGGCGACGCGGTTGCCGGACTGATCATAAACGGTATTAATATAATCGGCGGATTTATTATTGGAGTGGCACAGAGGGGCTTATCGTTCGACGATGCGCTTCAATCATACACTATCCTCACAATAGGCGATGGATTGGTTTCTCAGATTCCCGCGCTTATTATTTCAACCGCGGCCGGTCTGGTTGTAACGCGCAGCGCTGCGGGTACGGCTCTGGATTTCCAGATGAAAACCCAGCTCTTCTCTAATCCGCGCGTGCTTGGAACGGTTAGCGGAGCCATATTTCTGTTTGCTCTTATCCCCGGAATGCCCGCGATTCCATTTTTAATTCTCTCGATTGTGCTCGGCACAAGCTCTTATATCTCCAATAAAAATAAGGCAATTACTCCCGCAGTCAGCTCTGAAGAGGAAGTTCTGATTCCGGAACAGACTGAGGAAAAAGTAGAGCAATATCTGCAGGTGGATCCCATTGAGGTGGAAATTGGATACGGATTGATAAGTCTGGTTGATGAAAAACAGGGCGGAAATTTATTCCAGAAAATTTCCTCAACCAGAAAATTGATTGCGCTTGAATTCGGCGTCCTGATTCCGCCGGTTAGAGTGCGCGATAATCTGCAACTCTCGCCAAACGAGTATTTAATAAAAATTAAAGGCAATACCGTTTCAACTAATGAAATTTATCCGGACAGGTTCCTCGCAATGAATCCGGGGACAATTGAAGAAGGTTTAGGAGGAATGCAGACTACCGACCCGGCTTTTGGACTTCAGAGTTTCTGGATTTCAAAAGAGGAAAAAGAGAAAGCGGAAATGCTGGGATATACGGTTGTTGACAGTATATCCGTACTTTCTACGCATCTTCAGGAAGTGCTGAAGAAAAATTTCGACAAAATCCTTTCGCGGCAGGAAGTGAAGCAGCTACTCGAAAATATTAAAAAAGACTATCCGGCGGTGGTCGAAGAGATCAATCCGGAAATCCTGAATCTCGGAACGATTCAAAAGGTATTGCAGAATCTCTTGAAGGAAAATATTCCTATTAAAGATTTTGTACAGATTCTTGAGGCGTTAATCGATTATTCAAAAACCACCAAAAACATAGATGTTCTTACTGAATATGTAAGACACACTATCGGCAGTTCCATAGCCTCCATCTACAGAGATTCTAACGGGATAATTCACGCTACGGCATTGAGCGAAAATCTTGAATCTGCAATAAGCAAATCTTTGCAGGCGCAAAAAGACAGCATTGTTACGCTGGGATTGAACCCGGCGGTGCTGCGCGAACTCAATAACCAGCTTCAGCAAATGATGGAAAATTTTAACAGACTCGGATACCAGCCGATTTTAATTACTTCGGCAACAATCCGTCCTTATTTTTACAGATTAATAAACAGCAGTTTTCCGGATTTGACCGTATTATCATATTCGGAACTACCGGCAAATGTTGAATTGGAATTTCTTGGAAGATTAGAGGTGCAGCATGCAAATTAAAAAGTATATAGCTCCTACATTGAAGGAAGCAACTGTCCAGATGAAAAATGAACTTGGTGCCGATGCCATAATTCTGGGCACGCGTGTGCTTGAAGGAGATAAACGATTCGAAATGAAGAAGATGTATGAGATTACGGCGGGTGTGGATCAGCCTGCTAAATTCAACGATAATTCCGGTGAAGAACCCGTAAGCTTAAAATCCGGCAGTTACGAA
>JBAYWA010000107.1:0-6281 GCA_041674325.1 Melioribacteraceae bacterium
CCAGAAAATTCGGACTTCATTCGGCAATGCCGATCAGAAACGCGTTCAGATTATGCCCGCAGGGAATTTATCTTCACGGCCATTATAAAGAATATGTCCGCTACTCAAGAGCCGTAAAAAATCTTCTTGAAAAAAAACTTCCGCTGGTCCAGCAGGCCTCCGTTGATGAATTTTATATCGACTTTACCGGATGCTCGAACATTTACGGTCATCCTCTGGATTTCGCAGCCGGTCTTCAGAAAGAGATAAGCGATAAACTTCTTCTCCCATGCTCAATAGGAATCGCGAGCAACAAAACGATCGCTAAGATCGCGTCGGATTTCAGAAAACCGAAAGGGATCACTTATGTGGAGCCGGGGGGAGAAAAAGAATTTTTAGCGCCCCTGCAGATAGAAAGAATTCCGGGAGTAGGAAGAAAAACTTTTCCGGTTCTGCGCGCCAGAGGTTTCAGAACAATCGGAGACCTGGCCGAATCATCGGCGGATTATTTATCAACCATGCTCGGAAAATTCGGAACAGACCTTTGGGAAAAAGCCAACGGGAAAGGGAATGATATTTTATCCGCCGAACATGAACGTAAAAGCGTTTCCAAAGAGACCACTTTTGAGGAGGATCTGGTCGGCAAAGCAGAGATAGAAAATTATCTTTTTGAACTGACCGGAAAAGTCGGGCAGTTAATACGGAATGAGGGGTGGCAGGCTCTCACAATTTCAATCAAGCTCCGCTATTCGGATTTCGAAACTATAACAAGGGCCAAAACGCTTTCACATCCCACAGACGACGATAAAATTATATTTGAAACGGCGCGAGAGCTTTTCCGCCGCGCTTATACGCGGAGGGTAGGCATCCGCCTGATCGGAATTCATCTGAGCAAACTGAATCATTTTTTTGAACAGGAATTTTTATTTGAGGATGAGGAGTTGATCCGCAAAAGAATGCTGCGCGCCGTTATGAAGATACGCGACAGGTACGGTTTTTCGGCGATTCAAATAGGGAAAAGTGGGACCGAATAATATGTTTACATTGCATGCGCATTCAAATTATTCCCTGCTCGAAGGAACCATCCCCATTGAAGAACTCGTCTCCTTCGCGAAAAGATCCGGGAGTGGTTATGTGGCCCTGACGGATACAAACGCTATGTACGGGCTTATTCAGTTTACAAAAGCCTGCGGCGAGCATAATATCAAACCTATTCTCGGCGCATACATCGACGATCCCAACGATAAGAGTCTTAACGCAGTCTTTATTGTGAAAAATAATGAGGGCTATTCACAGCTTTGCCGATTAATAACGACAAGAAAACTGAAAGAGGATTTCTCTCTCATACAGTTTCTGGCCCTACCCGTGAGCAATCTTTTCGTCATCACCTCATCCATCGAGTTGCTCGGCAGAATTAATATTGACCTCTCTCTAAGACAGAATATTTTCGTAGAGCTGATATCCACCGGCAGAGCAAAAAAAAAAACCAGGGAGCTTTTTGAATTTGCGAAACAGAATAAACTTCAGGTAGTCGCATCGCATCCGGCATATTTTTCGGCGCCTGACGATTTTACACTCCACAAGGTTGTAACCGCTGTCAGACTGAATACAACACTGCAGAATCTATCAGACAGTTCCCTTGCGGATGAGGAGTTTTATCTCAGGACGCCGGAAGAATTCGCCAAAAAATGGAAATCGATACCGGAAGCGATATGGAATGCCGACCGCATCGCTCAAACGTGTAATGTCGATCTCAAATTAGGAGAATATAAATTTCCCGCATTTCCTCTTTCAAGGGATGAGAGCGCGTTTTCGCTTCTCTGGAAGACCAGTTTTGAAGGGCTTTCAAAGCGTTATCAGCCCATTACAGACGCATCCATAAAGCGGCTTCAGTATGAACTGGAGGTTATCGACGAGCTCGGTTTCAGCGATTATTTTCTGATAGTGTGGGACCTGGTGCGCGAAGCTAAAAACCGGGGCATGCTTCATATAGGCCGCGGATCGGCGGCCAACAGTCTTGTCTCATATTGTCTCGGCTTTACCGAAGTGGATCCGATCGAGCAGAATCTGTATTTCGAAAGATTCCTGAACCGCGGAAGGACTTCGCCTCCCGATGTTGATCTCGATTTTTCCTGGAAAGAACGGGATGAGATAATAAAATATGTATTCAACCGTTACGGTTACGATAAGGTTGCCATGATTTCCACCACGGTTACTTTCCGGGCAAGATCGGCATTCCGGGAAGTGTCTAAAGTTTTCGGCATTCCCGATTCTGAAATTTCCAGATACAGTAAATTTATTCCATGGACAAGCGCGAAGAATCTTCCCAATATCGCCGAGAAATTCCCGGAGACAAGATCGCTCAATTTTCAGAATGACCCCTGGAAATCGGTAGTGAAGATAGCGTCTAAACTTGCCGGATATCCGAGACACCTGAGCATCCATCCGAGCGGAATCGTAATTACACGTTCGAAGATCACGGATTACGTCGCACTTGAATTCGCAAAAAATAAGGGACTCGGATTAATTGTTACCCAGCCCGATATGTATCCTATTGAAGATCTGGGTTTAATAAAAATAGACTTGCTCAGTCAGCGTTCTTTAGGGGTGCTGAAAGAAACTATGAAGGCGATCAACGAAGAGGCTTCGGGGATACCGGTCACTGTTCAGAAAATGGGTATTTAAAAATGATAAGGATGGTCAGCTGATTACGGGGGCAGATCTGGTTAATGCGACATTGATCAGCTGAAGAAGAGACTTTCCGTCAACCGGTTTGGCCAAAAATTCCTGTGCGCCGGCCTGGAATGAAGTGGTTCTTTCTTTAGTTGTGTTAAACGCCGAGAGGATGAAAACAGGCGTGTTTTTGTATTTGTCCATACTCTTCAGTTCGCGCGTGAGGTCGATCCCGTCCTTACAATCTTTTAAAGAGATGTCCATCAGAATCAGGTCAAAGTCGTTTTTTTCAATAGCGGCGTAGAATGAGCTTACATTTCCGCAGGTGTGAACTTCATACTTCTTGGAAAGAAAATACTTCAGAAAATCCTGGGCCAGCTCTTCATCATCGACGACTAACACTTTATAATTATTTTCCATAACTCGGCAACAAGATAAACAAAAAGGTGAGTGGTAAAATAATACTTATTTTTTAATTTCCGAGAGAACCTTATCGGCAATTTTATTTAGGACTTCATCGGAGTCGTAGAATTTGGAATTGATACGTTCGCGAATTTCTTCCAGCCGTACCGGGTTTAAATCAACTTTTGCCATATCGCGTGCTTCAGAAGAGATTTCGATCTTATCTTTAGCATCCTGACTTTGAGCCGCTTCCGGCTTATTGTTCTTTGTTTTATTAACAAAGAGCGGACCGTTTGATATGCCTTTGATTTCCACTTTAGCACCTTAGATAATTTGCAATTTTTTTCTTGCCGGCAATACTCGAAAGCTCTTTTTCGAGTCTTTTTTCTTCCCGCAAGTACCATTCAACAACATTATCGTATTTATTCTCAATTTGTTTAGCGGTGGAGAATAATTCCGGCCTGTTTTTCCGTAATTCTTCGAATCCCACCTCTTTTATCAAATTTTCCCTCAAATTCGCGGCTTCTTTCATGTTTTTCAGCAAATCGGGGAATAATTCATCAAAATTGTCAATATTAAGCAGGTCCAGATTCGCGGAAACATTTTTTAACAGACTATTAGTCCGGTCTATATTCGCATTCAAAGACGTTTCCTTCAATTCTTCCCGTTCTTCTTCAACAGATCTATTCTTTTGGGAAAATTGTTTCCCGAATATTTTTTTTTGTTCTGCTTTTATTTTAACTGTACTCATACTTTAACTTACTGCTACTAAAAAGATTTCATAAAGAAAATGGATTGGTTGGAAACCAGAGCATTCATTTGCGACATGGATTTCATGTATCTAAGCCGCAGATTCGAAGCACTTGTATTTATTCTATCCTGTACAGAAGTAATCCTGTCATCCAGATATTCAGAAGTTATACCAAAACTTGTTTTCTTTTTAAACAAGAATCCGGTTGCATTGACATACGGGAGAATCTTTGTATGAAGAGTAGTTGCAATTCCATTGGTCGAATTAAAAAGAGACTCAACCTGTTCCGGTTTTTCTTTAATCAACTTTTCAAGTTTACTTGAATCACCCACGCTCAATCCCTCAGTAACATTAAAACTGAGCCCGAGTTTTGAGAGTGTATTAACATCTTCCGTGCTTATACCGGCGACACTGCTAGTAGCTATCGAAGAAAAAAGATATTTAAACGACTCCGCTGTGGAGTCCCCGATCAGTAATCCTCGTCCTTCTTTAGTAGACCTGGTTTTCTCATTCAGATAAATATAAATGTCGTTAAACTTCTTTATAAATTCCTGAATTTTTTCGGTAACCTTCGCTGTGTCACTGCTTATATCAAGATTTACGGTTGTATCGCTGGCCTGCATCAGCGATTTTAAACTAATAGTCGCTCCTGGTATTAAATCCGAGATCTGGTTCGAATCTCTTTCTACCTTAATACCATTGAAATCAAACTTTGCGTTCAATTCGGTCGTAGCGTAAACAAAACCAGGTGTGTCGGCTCCGCTCTCATTCTGAACAAAAGAGGTGCGGGCAACTCCAAGATTTAACCCCACAGAGGCCAATAAGCTTCCGGTAGAGTCGCTCAGCGATAGGAGTTTAAATCCGTTTCCCGATTTCTTAGTTGCAATTGAAAGCTGTGAAAGTGTGGAGTCCGGTGAAAATGTTGACGCGCTTAGCAAACCGGAAGCGCCAATTTCGTTATTAACAGAAATTCCAAGCTCGCTTAATAAGCCGCTTGTATCACCATCTATAGTCAGATACTTTGCAGAATCCGTAACGGTCAGTTTAATACTGTAATTTCCGCCGCCGCCATCAACTTTTTCCGCATTTATTCCGTTCAATTTATTAAGCTGTGTTACGACATTATCTATCACATCTGTGTAACTGCCCGCATCGTAAGTTATTGCGGTGACTGTTCCATTCAGGTTCAGATTGAAAGTTCCCGAACTTGCTGTAGTTCCGGTAACTGAATTTGACACGACCGTTTCTTTACTGCCGTTAATTGCGCTCTGAATCTTTTTAATTACATTCGCATTGGAGATCGTTCCTAACGTAAAGTCGGCGGCTTCGAATGTAACCGAGACCCTGCTTGTAAAAGTGCCCCCTTTTCCGTCTCCGGCAGTGAAGACCATATCATGTGTGCCCGGGGCGATAATTGTAGAAGATGCGGCGGTTGAAGTTAAATCCTGTGAAATGACCAGATCGCTCTTAGCCAGCTGATTAACTCTTAACGATTGAGAGCTTGTAACTGCAGTGCTTGTGGCTGTTATATCGGCAAATTTAGTATCCGAAGAAACTGCTTTCTTGGATAAGAATGCCGAGGAGCTGTCTTTAAGTTGCATTGCGTAAGAAATTGTTTTGAGATCGGTAAGCTTATTAGTCAGTTCTGTGTAGGCATTATTCAGATCATCGACATTCTTTTTCTTTTTCGTGAGGGGATCAACCTGCTTTTTTGTTTCACTGGTTCGGTAATCATCTACAAAGCTGTTAATTCCATTGATTGATAAAAGATCATATGCCATGGCTGTTTACCTATTCGCAAGAGCGATTTCCCAGGTTTCTTTTAATTCCGCAAGTACTTTGTAAACAACATCATAATTTTGTTTTCTCATCTGATCCTGGCAATACCGGTATATTCTTAAAAAACCGATTGAAATCTCTTTTGCTTCCGGATTTTCGAAATTAAGCGCGTTGATTAAAACCTGAAGCGCCTCATTTGTTTTTAGCATATCGTGTTTCTGGCATTTAAGTAGCGCAAAACTAAACACCTTCATAATCAGCTGTTCCGGTGAAGCATCTAAAATCTCATTAGTCAAATACTGATTTACTCTTTTATTCGCTAAAATGTTTGCTGTCTGCATTCTTATCACCTTGGATTTTAAGCCGGATAAAAAAATCCCTCCCGATTCCGGGAGGGATTAATTAAACGCTCTCTTAACGGAAGAGCTGTAACATTTGCTGTGGTGCAGCGTTCATCTGGGACATCATTGCTGTAGCCAGCTGAGATCCAACTGCGCCTTTCGATGCTGTCATTTGATCGACAAGTGTGTCGGTGTCAAATATTTGAGCAATAGCAGAATCGTTATTAGCGATAGAAGATGTTAAGAAATCCTCTCTTGATGTAAGCACCTGAGTTTTATTGCCGATATAGGTGATTGCATCTCTAACTTTTGTCTGTAAATTGGTCGTTTCAGTTGTTGCGGTAAGATTTGTGGCA
>JBAYWA010000108.1:0-6243 GCA_041674325.1 Melioribacteraceae bacterium
CCTTGCAGCGCTAATCATATACTTTATCCCAGGATTCGAAAATCCTGCCTTGATGATTTTTATGATCTCTCTCTTTATAGTGCTCGGCGTTCCTATAGCCAGTAAATTCGAATCGGTTTATGGCAAGGACCCGAAAGAGTGTACTATTGATGAAGTGGTGGGTATGTGGATCACGCTACTTTTCATTCCTAAAAAACTATGGTGGATAATATTGGCTTTTCTCATCTGGCGCGCGCTGGATATCATCAAACCTTTTCCTGCACGCCGGCTTGAAGATATTAAAGGCGGCTGGGGTATTATGCTGGATGATATAATGGCCGGAATATATTCGTTTATCTCGGTTCAATTGATTATCTACATTTTCAACATGATTATTAATTAAACAAATAGACAAAAATGAAAGCTCAGATTATTACAATCGGTGATGAAATTCTGATTGGACAGACTTTAAATACAAATGCCGCTTTTATCGGTGAACAGCTTACCAATATTCAGATAAAGATAAGCTCCTCAAGCGTGGTGCCGGATGATGAATCCGTCATACTTGATGAATTCAAACGCGCATTCGATAACAATGATCTGGTTCTTGTAACCGGAGGATTAGGACCGACGCATGATGATGTTACAAGAAAATGTGTCGTCGAATTTTTTAAGACCGAATTGATAGAGAATGTCGAGATCCTAGAGGATATAAAAAAATTTTTTGAGTCAAGAGGAAGGACCGTGACCGAGACAAATCGGGGACAAGCCCTGGTTCCGAAAATTGCGATTCCGATCCGGAACAATAGAGGTACTGCCCCGGGTTACTGGATCGAGAAAGACAAAAAGATTTTTGTCTCTATGCCCGGCGTTCCCTACGAGATGAGATACATGATGGAAAACTTTGTCCTTCCCAATTTGCATGAGCGTCATACACTAGAGACTTTCAGAATGATCGATAATCTGTTAACCACCGGAATACCAGAATCAATGTTATTTGACCGTCTTGGCAGTATGGATGATCTGCTGCAGGGAGCAAAAATGGCCTTTCTCCCGAATCAATTCGGCGTCAGGATGAGAATTACAGTCGAGTGCGAAACTGAAGATCTGGCGAAAAATAAATTAAGCGAGATTGAACAGAAAATCCGCGCTAAAGTTGGAAGATATATTTATGGAAAGAATGACGATACTCTTGAGGCCGTTATTTCAAAACTGATGATCGATCGGGGACTCAAACTGGCGGTGGCTGAATCGTGTACCGGAGGATTGATTGCCAGCCGTATCACAAATATTAATGGAAGCAGCCGGTTTTTTGAAAGAGGTGTGGTGGCATACAGCAACGCGGCAAAAGTTGAATTGCTCCATGTCAGTGAGGACACTATTCAGAAATATGGTGCTGTAAGTCTTGAAGTTGCCAGACAGCTTGCAGAGGGAGTTAAAGCCATCAGCGGTTCAGATTTCGGACTGGCCGTGACGGGAATTATGGGACCAACCGGCGGTTCCGAAAGCAAGCCTGTGGGATTGGTCTATATCGGAATTTGCGATTCGAACATCTGCACGGCAAAAGAATTTAAATTCGGGGATGACCGGCTCCTTAATAAGGACCGGACTTCACAGGCTGCTCTCGAAATGCTGAGAAGGCTGCTTCTCGGAATTTCGGATGAAGATTAGATCTTTCATAGCGCTCGATATTCCGGAAGATTCTCTGTCAGAATTACTTAAATTTAGAGATCAGATTGTCGGCTCAGGAATTAAAGCAAAATGGGAACAGAAAGAGAAATTGCATGTAACTCTGAAATTTCTCGGAGATATCGATCAAGGGCAGATTGGTAAATATGCGGAGTTGTTGGAGAATATTTTAACCGATTATTGTGCGTTTGATCTGTCATTCAGCGAATTCGGGGTTTTCAAGAGAGGAAATGAGCCAAAGATATTGTGGCTCGGATTGAAAGATAATGAATTACTCTCCGAATTGGCTGAAGGCCTAGAAAACAGATTAGCAGAATTCGGGTTCCCGGCTGACAAAAGAAAATTTAAGTCGCATATAACTTTACTTCGTTTTAGAGGATATGAAGATCAGGAAAAAATATTATCTTTGACTGGAGTAAAACTTCCCGAAATTAATTTTAAGTCCGATTCAGTTACACTTTATGAAAGCAGATTATTGGAGGGCGGATCGGTCTATAGATCATTGAAAAAAATTAAATTGAAAAACTAATGGAGGATTAATATGGCAACTGATAAAGACGCCAGAATGAAAATACTGGAAGACACAATCGCCTCGATCGATAAAACATACGGAAAGGGGACGATAATGAAATTGGGAGACGGTGTAATCAACGCTGTCGAATCGATTTCCACTGGATCATTAACGTTGGATTATGCGCTGGGTATTGGCGGTGTACCGCGTGGAAGAATTGTTGAGATATACGGACCGGAATCTTCCGGAAAAACAACTCTTTGTCTCCACATTATTGCCGAAGCGCAGAAAGCAGGCGGTCTTGCCGCATTCATCGATGCTGAACATGCAATGGATCTTAATTATGCGAAGCGGCTGAATGTTGATACAAAGAATCTTCTGCTTTCTCAGCCGGATTTTGGCGAGCAGGCTCTCGAAATAGTCGATACTCTTGTTAGAAGCAACGCTCTTGATATCGTCGTTGTAGATTCCGTTGCCGCTTTGGTGCCCCGCTCCGAAATAGAGGGAGATATGGGGGACCCGCAGATGGCAATGCAGGCCAGATTGATGTCGCAGGCACTCCGCAAACTTACCGGCGCCATAAGCAAATCAAAAACTTGTGTAATATTTACAAACCAGCTGAGAAGTAAAATCGGAGTTATGTTCGGAAATCCGGAAACGACTACCGGCGGCAATGCCCTTAAATTTTATGCTTCAGTCAGACTGGATATTAGAAGAGTCGGAGCATTAAAAGACGGACAGAATGTTTTCGGCAACAGGACAAAAGTCAAAATAGTCAAGAGTAAAGTCGCGCCGCCGTTCAAGGAAGTTGAATTTGATATCCTCTATAATGAGGGAATCAGCAAAGCCGGTGAGATTATTGATCTTGCAAGTGAAAAAAACCTTCTCAACAAAAGCGGTTCCTGGTTTACGTATAAAGAAAACCGGTATCAGGGCCGCGATCAGCTGAAAGCTAAAATGCTGGAAGATGCGGAACTTTTTAATTCATTGGAAAAAGATGTTAAAACCGCTCTTGGTATGATAAAGGAAGATCAGCCAAAACCAGTTAAAGAGAAGGAAGAAACCGACACTAAATCGAAGAAAAAATAATTTATGACCATAACTGCTCTTCAAAGGAAGGGGAGTAATGTTCTGGTCTGTTTCGATGATGCCGCCCCGGTCGCAATGGATTACCGGACGGTTCTTGATAACGGATTAAGAAAGAATGACGTATTAGATGAGACTACATTGAATAGACTTATCTCCGAAAGCGTTTTTCTGAAACTAAAAGATTCAGCCTTCAGATTATTAGGCAGACGACATCATTCGGTTTCTGAACTCAGGAATAAACTGGCTAAGAAAAAAATGCCGAAAGAAATCGTCGAAAAAGTATTGACTGATTTTAAAGAAAAAAAACTTCTGGATGATGAGCAATTTGCTCTGGCGTATCTGGAGGAGAGATTCGTTAGAAAAAAAATCGGCGTTAATAAGCTCAAAGCGGAATTATTCAAAAAGGGAATTGAGAGAAGTATTGTTGATAAAGTTCTTCTTAATTTGGACCGGGATTTGAGCTATAGGCAGGCAGTGGAACTTGCAGAAAAAAAAATATCCTCTCTGGGAGATAAGATAACAGACAGGAAAAAGAAGAGATTTAAGATTTATTCTTTTCTGACATCTCGTGGATTTGAATCGGATCTCGTGTTGAGGACATTAAACGAATTAATGCCGGACGATGACTGATCTCTTTTGTTCATATTGTCTCTTTTAACTATTTTTAATTAATAAATTGATGCATTACTGATGGGCAAGTTTACCGGTGTTGATTATTTCGATGTCGAAAGTCTTCTTCAGGAAGATGAAATAATGGTGCGCAATACCGTACGTGAATTTGTTGATGAACAGGTCATACCTGTAATCGAGAAACATTACCGTGAAGAAAAATTTCCGTCTCATCTGGTAGAGCAGCTCGGAATACTCGGACTTTTAGGGATAACTATTCCGCAGGAGTACGGATCTGCCGGAATGAGCAGTGTTGTGTATGGACTTGTGATGCAGGAACTCGAGAGAGGAGACAGCGGAATTAGGAGTTTTGTCTCAGTTCAGTCTTCTCTGGTAATGTATCCAATTTTTACATTCGGGAACTCAGAACAGAAAGAATACTGGCTGCCTAAACTTGCGGCCGGCAAAAAAATCGGCTGTTTTGGTCTTACGGAACCGGACTATGGTTCAAATCCTGGCGGAATGATAACACGTGCTGAAAAAGTTGATGGCGGTTACCTGCTCAACGGCGCGAAGATGTGGATCACAAACGGATCAATTGCTGATATTGCGGTTGTATGGGCAAAATTGGATGGCGAAGTTAAAGGATTTATTGTTGAGAAAGGTACGGAAGGATTTACTGCGCCTGAAATGAAAGGCAAGCATTCTCTCAAAGCATCCGTTACTTCAGAACTGATTTTTCAGGATGTTTTTATTCCGGGAAAAAATATTCTACCCGGTTCAAAAGGATTGAAATCCCCATTGATGTGTCTGAATCAGGCGCGTTATGGAATAGCGTGGGGAGTTGTTGGTTCAATGATGTCTTGTTATGAAGCGGCACTTAATTATTCTAAATCGCGTGTTCAGTTCAGTAAGCCAATAGCGGCGTACCAACTGACTCAGGAAAAATTGGTATATATCCTTACTGAAATAACAAAATCTCAGCTGATGAATCTGCAGCTTGGAAGATTAAAAGACAAAAATGAGCTCAAACACACACAGGTTTCGATGGCTAAAAGAAATAATTGCGAAAAAGCACTCGAAATTGCGCGTATCTCCAGAGAGATTTTGGGTGCTAACGGAATACTCGATGAATACCCGGTGATGCGGCATTCACAAAATCTTGAATCTGTTAAAACGTACGAGGGCACTCATGAGATGCATACCCTCATCATTGGTGAAGATATAACCGGCTATGCCGCATTCGACTGAAATTTGAGACCACACCGTGTGGTCTTTTTTGTATATAAACTGAGGTTAAAATGACACTAAATAAAATTGAATTTGAAGGATTGACATTCGACGATATTCTTCTGGTTCCCGCGCGCTCCACTGTGCTTCCGCGTCAGACGGATATCTCTTCATTCCTTACAAGGGAGATAAAATTAAATATCCCGTTTCTCTCCGCGGCAATGGATACCGTAACTGAATCTCAGATGGCGATTGCTATGGCGGCTCAGGGTGGAATTGGAATCATTCATAAAAATATGTCTATAGATAAGCAGGCGGATGAGGTAGATAAAGTTAAACGCTCAGAGAGCGGAATGATAGTTAATCCTATCACTCTTACACCGGACAGAACTATTAAGGATGCCGAAGAACTGATGTCGAAATATCATATATCGGGCATCCCCGTTATTGATGAAAAAGGAAAATTGGTGGGAATTTTGACAAACAGGGACCTTAGATTTGAGAGGACCGGAAGCAAATTAGTCAGCCAGCTGATGACTAAAGAAAATTTGGTGACGGCCCCGCTCGGAACAACTCTGCATGAAGCCGAGAAGATCCTCCATAAATACCGGATCGAAAAACTACCTGTAGTTGATAAAAAAGGGGTGATTAAAGGTCTTATTACTTACAAGGATATAATGAAGAAAAAAACCTTTCCTCATGCCTGCAAAGATGATCTTGGACGATTGAGAGTTGGAGCAGGTGTGGGGGTAACCTCTGATACGATGAAAAGAGTGGAAGCTCTCGTCGCGGCTCACGTCGATGTGATAGTGCTCGATACAGCGCATGGTCATTCCGAAGGCGTTTTGAAGATGGTGAAGGAGATCAGGAAAAATTATAGACATACTCAGCTGATTGCCGGTAATATAGTAACTAAGGAGGCAGCGCTCGAACTCGTAGCATGCGGTGTTAATGCGGTCAAAGTCGGAATTGGCGCAGGATCAATCTGCACAACGAGAGTAATCGCCGGTGTTGGAGTGCCCCAGATAAGCGCGGTTATAGAGGTTGCCAAAGCGCTAAAGAGTAAAAATATTCCGGTGATATCGGATGGCGGAATTAAACAGACAGGGGACGTGGCTAAAGCTATTGCAGCGGGA
>JBAYWA010000109.1:0-6200 GCA_041674325.1 Melioribacteraceae bacterium
ACGGAATCAAAAGGAAAAATTTATTTTTCGCCTGATCAGAAAAAACTAATGATGGACCTGTATAAAGGGGAGATACACGAATCCGACAACACAGAAAAAAAATCGTACCGTAAATTGAGATTTGACCGGCATAAAATTGCGATGCCGGCTGAGCAGTTCACATTCGAGCAATCCGCGGCAAGCGGTCAAAGAGGCGATAGAGAGCTTGGCGCTTCCGAATTAAAAATATTAGCCGACAGTCTCTGGAAAATCCAGACAAAATATCTGGCCGATTATGAAAAGAGAATTAAATCGTTGCTGCGATTCACCGCCTCACCTCTGGATAATATCAACAGCGGAGAAGAATTTGTGTATTTAAAGGCCCAGCAAAAGATCAGAAACGACGAGGCCTCCATAAACGACATTTTAATCCGCATCGATTTTAACGGGAAGGATTACGACAAATACTGGGTTGAAATTCACAAGAAATATTCATTGCCGTTTGCCTGCATAATTTTCGTACTCATCGGTGCGCCTCTGGGAACAATGATGCGCAAAGGAGGATTCGGTATGGCCGCGGGTATGAGCCTCATCTTCTTCCTGATCTATTGGGCATTTCTGATCGGAGGAGAAAAGCTTGCCGATAGAGGGCTTCTCTCTCCTCTTGCGGGAATATGGAGCGCCAACCTGCTTCTGGGAATTCTTGGTATCCTCCTGATGATCAAGAGTGCCCGGGAAAAAGTGACAATCAATTTTGATTTCTTTAATAAACTCCTCCCGAAATCGTGGAGACCTCAGGAGGAGAACAATGAAAATTCTTGACCGGTATCTTGTAAAACAGTTTCTTCAGACAATTCTTTTCGGATTGCTCGCGTTCACTCTTCTATTTGTAGTAATCGACCTGATGGAAAATCTGGGCAATTTTATAGATCAGAATGTACCGGCAAAACAGATAATTCTTTACTATCTGGTTTTCATTCCGGAGATGATACGGCTGATGACGCCGGTAGCGGTTCTTCTGGCAAGTTTATTCACCGCAGGCAAGATGGCAAATCTGAATGAGCTAACCGCAATTAAAGCAAGCGGGGTAAGTCTTTACAGATTTATGACGCCATTCATACTGACATCAGTTTTAATAAGCCTCTTCTCTGTCTACTTTGGCGGATATATTGTCCCGATGGCCAATAAGCAGAAAGTTTTTATTGAACAGAATTCGATGAAGAAGGGAATTGTTTTTTTCGGAAATAATATCTTTTTCCAGGATACTAAATCAAGAATTGTAACCATCAGTTATTATGACGTCGCGCAGGAGCAGGCAAATCAGATAAGCATCCAGGAATTCAACCCTGATGATAGGACAAAATTAATCTCGCGTACAGATTCTTTCCGCATGAAATTTGATTCCACGAGCAACTCCTGGTTTGTATACGAAGGAGTAACCCGCAATTTTACCGATTCTACAGAAGCGATCGAAAAATTTGATATGAAAGAGTTTAAGGAGCTGAATTTCAAACCGGAAGATGTGATTCAGAAACAGCGCAAACCTGAGGAGATGACATTAAGCGATCTCAAAAATTTCGGAACCGAGCAATTAAGAACCGGTAACGATCCCACGTCAACCCAGATAGAGTATCATTCCAGAATCGCATTTGCATTTGCAAGTATGATCGTAGTACTCTTCGGATTGCCAATCTCCGCTAACAGGCGAAGAGGCGGTCTGGCAATCCAGTTCGGAATAAATCTTCTCATAACTTTCATCTACCTCGTTTTTATGAAAGTCAGTCAGGCTTTTGGCAAGAGTGGAGTAATGAATCCGTTAGCAACCGCATGGTTTGCCAACTTTATTTTTCTCCTGGCCGCAATTTATAATATTAAGAGGGCCCAGAAGTAGCAGTAAGGATTTGTCCTGGTAAAAAGAGGAGATATAATTGAAGTGTAACCGGATAATTCTACTTTGATTTCATTTCGAATACCCCGTCCCAGCTTTCATCGGGGGGATTCTTCAGATAAAATTCACACCTTTGCATATAGACTTTTGACGGGAAGTCGCCAAGTTTATCGAATGATCTTTTGAAATAATCCTGAGCGGATTCAAAACTACGCATCCGGTAGAGATCAAGAGCCTGAAAATAAAAGTGCATCTCTTCCACCGCCTTTTCGGCTTTGACATCACCGGTTATGCTTATAAGTTCATAAACCCTCGTCGGTTTCTTTTTCCCCTTAACTCGGATAATATCGAGCTCGCGCGCAAGAATCCTGTCTTTACATTGTTCATAAGTCGACTCGCCTAACATTATGTTCGTCCCGTATTCCTTATTCGCGCCTTCAAGTCTGGAGGCCAAATTAACATCATCACCAAGGACAGTATAATCGAATCTTTTCTCTCCACCGATATTTCCTACAATGACATCACCACTATTTATTCCTATCCTGATTCTGATAAGAACTTCGCCGGAAGATGACCATTGGTTTCTCATAGCAGCCAGTTTCTCCTGCATTTTCAATGCTGTCAGGCACGCGTTATAAGCATGATCTTTGGTCTCTATTGGCGCGCCCCAAAATGCCATTACTGCATCTCCCAGATATTTATCGAGCGTACCGCCCGACTGAAGAACCAGTTCGGTCATTTCATTCAGATATTCATTAATGAATCTGACAAGTTCTTCGGGCTGCTTATTTTCGGCAAAAGTCGTAAATCCTGCTATATCGCTGAATAGAACTGTAAGGTTTTTTCTCTCTCCCCCTAGCCGGAGTTTTTCCGGATGAAGGATCAGTTCATTTACAACGTCTTTATTCACATACTGGCTGAACATCCCCTTGATTAATACATTCTGCTGACGCTCTTTCAAAAAATGGTAAGCGGTGCTGAAAAAGTAACCAATAATTATCGTCAATGCCGGACTTACAATGGCCGTTACCAATTTTTCGTGTTTGAAAAGAAATATGCTGAGCTGTAGTATTGCGAAAACCAGAAGAAGAATTAGGAGCAGATTAAGAATTTCAATCAGGAAACCGGTCCTTAGTTTAATCCTTCTAACAGTCGATGTAAGATAAAATGAGATGGCTGCAAGAACTATTATCAGGATAATTTCACTCGATTTGGATTGGGGCGAGAGAAAGTCGCGGGTTAAAATATTCTGGACTACGTTCGCGTGGAATTCAACTCCATAAATAAGATTGTCCCCCTTTCGTTCCCCTTTGGCAAATGAACATGCCAGCATGTCCCGGTCTTCCGGCATGGTCGAACCGATAATTGCGATCTTATCTTTAAACAAATTACGGTAAACGGAATCCGAAATCATCTCGTCCCATGAGTTGATCTCGGTCCCAAGTTCTATCTCGTCCCTGGTATTAAAATCTTTATCGTCAAGAAGATCCATTAGTTTGATATGAGGGAAAGTTCGGCTCGATCCGTAAAAATTTATCAGGACACTGGTCCTGTCAAATTTTGGAATTATTCTCCCTCCGAGAGTGAAATTATCGTCGTTAACCGATGCGGTATCAGTTCCTTTTAGTCCCAGATACTTATTTACAAGAGCAAAGCCGAAACTCGGTACCCTCTTATTAGTAATTGCGGTCTTGCGGAAAGGTAAATACCTTCGGTACACCTGATCAAAATCCGGCGGGACCTGCACAATCCCCAGAGAACTGTCGGCATCATAGAATATGTTCTCGTAGTTATATTGAATCCGATTATAGTTTGAGTCAGTAAAATTATTTAACGAATAATTATTCCTTTCCTTGATCTGATACTCACGGGCCTCTTCAATTTTGCCCGCAACTACTACTCTTCCGGATTTTATAATTGCCTCTCTCATCATTACATCATTCGAATCGGAAAATCTATCCGGATCGGGCATTCCGACATCAATTCCAATCGCTTTTACACCTGCCTCAGTCAGATTTTCAATGGCTTTTGCAAAGATAGAGCGTGGGAATGGAGACTTATTGAAAGGTTGCGGGATCTGGTCGAACAGTTCCTGAGTCATCTCAATAATTATTACTTTGGATGAATCCTTAATGTCGATCTTCCCTCTCTTTAGAAACCGGAAGTCGATCAGTTTCAGTTCAAGTTCTTTGAGGGGCGCAAATGTGAATAGAATATCCTGTGTCAGAATGATGGATAGCAGAGCGGCGGAAAATACTACTGCAGCTTTTTTCAGAAAATTCTTTTCTTGTGCACCGCCGCTCATAATTGAAATGCCGATTTAGATTGAGAGACGCGTTGCTAAACCGATGATCGAATTTGTGGAAGCATCCGGTATTCGATATATCCGCGCCTGGAACATTAAATTCAGATTCCTCAGCACATTATAATCGGCAGTGAATTCTAATGCCTGTCTCTTAAAATCTCCGAAGCTTGGACTCAATGTAGCGGAGAGGAGAAGTTTATTTTCAAGCATCCTGTATCTTCCGCCAAGAGTAATTGTGGTATAATTAAATGGAACTCCCGCTATAGAGCTGGAGCTGAATACCAGGCCGAAAATAGAATTCAGCTGCTGCGTCCAGTAACTGTTGAGGGTGAAAGAGCCGGAATTGAATTTTGAATCAAAGTTCGAGATACTGTTATCACTTCTATTGGATGTTGTAAATGAGAGAGATGAGCTGTGTTTAACGACATAATCGAAATCGTAAGATAGCTGAAGTAATAATCTGTCTGTAACATCATCAACAAGATTAGAATCTGCCTTCGATAAGTTGTTGCTATTATCATAACGGTTAAATCCGACTGTAATATTCGGGAAATTCATACGCGGGAAATAAGAAACTGACGCACTAACAGTCCTGAATGTCGTAGTAGCCGTTTTTGTCTTCTGTAGATTATCCTGCAGATTTTCAAAACCAAAAGAGACAAACAATTTATTGTCAAGCATCCGGAATCTGTCAACCACGTTTATACCTTTAACATCCGTTCGAAGAAATGACTGACCGAAAGACTGATATTCGTTTCCGCGGTAAATATATGAGGCACGCAAATTATTCCCGAAATAATTTAATGCTAGCGCGGCTTCTGCCGCCAGAGAAGAAAATTCCTGCGGATTCCATGGTCCCAGATTCTGATTTACTGTAATAAATTTTCCGATAATATCGCGGATATCTTTCACGGTACTCGGATCTACATCGTAAGTGCTGTTCTCTCCGAAGACAGAGTCGATTTGGGCATCAGTCAGGTTCCCGGGTGCAATATCTTTATTAAGTACACTAACTGCCGCTTGCGAAGTAAATAAAATATTCTGATCGTCGAATGCGAACATAAGATCGGATCCAACGGTGATATTTTCCTGAGGGCGTGCGCCTAGCGTAATGGATTGCTTGTCATCCTTGGAATGAAGATAACTCAATACAAACTGGAAATTCTCTCCGCTGCCGAAAGATGGTCTGACCGATAATATTTCTCGTTTGAATGTCCCAAGATCCACCCGGGCGTACGGTGCGCCGTATTTAGCCTCGCTGACTTTAATAATATCGGTACCGAGCGGAACATTATTTGCCGCATATTTCTCAATAATAGATCCCTCCACTTCACGGATTGTTTCTCCATACGCAGCCTGAAGATTGAAAAATCCCAGATTAATCGCGCCTGAAATTCCGCGGACTCTTTTTCCATCCATTATCAGGTTAGGAAACCGCGGATAAGAATCTCCGACTTTTAATTGAAACCAGTCACCGCCCTGAACCGAGGCAGAAAACCTGTTGTACGGCTGCACTGAGCTTTTTTCCTCGGAGGTCAGGTAAGCATAACCGTTGAAACTCCACTGGTCGTAGGAGCTGTTAAGATCGGCAGTAACGTTATTGTACCAGGTAGAAGATGAATTGAAATTTTCGCTGCGCGACTCCCCTTTGATATTGCCGTAGTATTTCCAGCGGGAACTAACAGCCATTGCAACCTCAGAAGTAACCATCTGAAAACTCTTAGAGATCGAATGATATAGATTACCGGATTTGTCGTACACTTCAACCTTAAGAAGTTTTGAGCCTAAATCTACTTTTCCGGCGAGGTTCTCCCCGCTAATGATCATAAGATCACCGGCCAGCAGAGCATATTGAGTAACATCCTGATCATTCAGAAAAACTTTGGTATTCTTAATCTCAATCTCTTCCGGCGCTTTGATGAAAGAAACGGAAATCAGCATTTCATCCTCCGAAATCATCTCGCCGTCAGTCGGACTAAGAATTATAATTTCTCTGTCCTTCTGTGAAAAAGCGGAAACAGCAATCTG
>JBAYWA010000110.1:0-6186 GCA_041674325.1 Melioribacteraceae bacterium
TCACCATTTTTTTTATCGATTTTATCATGATATTTTATCTCATGCCGGCTGAGTGTATCGCGTTAAATAACAATTTGAATGTCCCATAAGTCTGGTGCCTGTTCTGAACTCTGAATCCGAGCAGAACCACGTGTCCGTTTTTTTGCTTGACATCCACTACCGCACTGCGCTTATAAAGAAAATCCTCCCCAAGAAGAAAGCCCGATTTCAGCAAGTCTTTCGTTGGATAACGGACTACAACGCTCCTGTCATACTGTCCAAACGGAGTAGAAGTTGCAAACGCAATATTATTGCTTAAATATCCGATCGATTCAGCGTCCATTCCGTACCCGATCGGATTTGTATTATCAACATTAATTCTGATTAACGAACCGGGGCAATTGAATTCATCGTTCTTAACTGACTTCAGAACGTTTGTCACTTTCAATCCGAGATCTTCGATCGCAAAATTGCAGGCCTGGCCGGAGACAATCAGACATCCTCCATCCTTTTCAACGAAATTCTTCAGATTTTCGATCCCCTCTTTTTCAATTCCTCCCTCGAATTCAGGCGGTTTCGGGCGGTAAAAACGGGCATTATCGCCGGATGGTTTTCCTGTTTTGATTATATCCGCCGACATATCCGGAATGATGATCACATCGAAATTTTCTTTCAATTTTTTATTCTTGAAATCTTTATTAAAAATACTCATGAAGTCGAAAGAATAATTCTCAAGAAGGAGGCGCGTCCATCCTTCATCCATATTTGCGGAGTATGACTGGTATAAACCTATTTTTACTTTCTTTAACTCCTTCAATTTGGAGATGTCTTTCAGATCCGCTCTTAAAATATTAAGATGAAGCTCGCCCGCGATATCAGTCAGCGTCTTATTTATTCTTTCATTGAAAGGGACAAAGACCGATCCTTCAACAAAATTCTTCTCCCCTATTTGAAGTTTTTCCGTATTCCAGAAGACGGGAATATTTTCTTTATGAAGTTTGTTAATTAATGCTGAGTTTATATTCGGTCCGGATGTGAGTATAAAATAGTTTCCCGATGCACCGGCAACTTCTCCCTTCGTATAATTCGCATCCGTTAATAATTGGGTTTCAAGGATGAATGGCTTCCCGATTTCAGAAAATTTAACTCCCATCTGATACGGCAATGTCCAGCCGGCAACATCATAAGGACGCAGCGGGGTTTCTGTTCTGGTTTTCCGCAGATCCGGATACGACTGTTCTTCGAACAGGTCCTTAACGTATCTTCCGTTGGGCTGGGCGGTATAAATAATGTAACTGTTGGCAGGATAAATTTTATTATCGATCTTAAATTCCTTTTCGGAGAATTGAACTTCTACCGCGCCGAGCTGAAGCATCTCAATCATTCTGGAAGTTGTCTGAGGATCCTTTTGATCTCTCGGAATTATATAAGCGTATGGATTTCCCTCCCTCCCCTTTTCAACCGCATCTTTACACATCCGATAATAATTAAGTAATAAATTCTCTTTAAATATGGAAGCGGTTTCCAGCAGGCTGTATGTAAGACCCAGTTCGTAATCAACTATATCACGTAAACGCCACCAACCCCCGCGCCAGGGAGACGGGTAGTTTGTCCTGATATCGTATGGTGTGATTTCCTGTGTCGCGCGGACTTCAGAAGAATCGATGAAGATAGGAGAAGCAATATTGCAGCTTGCCATTTCCGAAAGCATTCCTATCTGATTGTGCCATAATGAATTTTCCGTTGCCCCTTCCCAGTAAGCGTCAAATAATGCCTGATCTATTATTCCTGTTTTCCCCTGTTTCTCAAGCTCCAGCGCGCTCATTCCGCCGAATATTTTCTGCCATCTCCAAATCATAGGATGAACGTTCGGATTAATTGGATCTTTATACGGAACCACAAACAAACGGGGACCGTTGCTTCCCATCTGATGTTCATCAAGCCAGACTTGCGGGAACCATTGATGCCATGCAACTTTTACAACATTCCTCGTCTCAGCCAGATTGAATGCAAACCAGTCGCGGTTATTATCGTGACCGGCATATTTTTGATAAAGAAAAGGAAGGCCGGCTCCGTCATATTCCGTATTGCGGTATTTATTGTACCAATTGACTACCATCGTTGTCCCGTCCGGGTTGATTGACGGCATCAATATGAATATCACATCATTCAGTGCTTTAACAGATTTCTCGGGCGCGGTTCCTGCCGCAAGATTATAGGCGAATTCCATAGACATCTGAGACGATCCGATTTCAGTAGAGTGAATATTACAAGTGACAAGAACTACCACTTTACCTTCAGCTGCAAATTGAGCAGCTTCGCTGTCACTAAGAGAGCGCGGGTCGGAAAGTTTTTTTACAATGGATCTGTACTTCTCCAGATTCTTTATATTTTCTTCCGAACTGATAATCGACATAAACATATCCGCGCCTAGAGAGGTCTTACCGATAATCTCGAAAGTAATTTTCCCGGAATTCTCCGAAAGGTGTTTAAAATATCCGGATATGGTTTCGTAATCGGCAATTTTGTAATCCGTACCGACTCTATAACCTAAATATTCCTCCGGCGATTTAATAGACTGCGCAATGCTAATTACCGAAGTCAATAAAAAGAGTGTGACCGCTAGAAAGTATCTCATGTTTCCTCCTGAATGATCTGCAGATTCCGGGCAGCAGAGCTGCAGTAATTTATATAATCACAAAAATAATATTCGGTTTTTAAGGGAAGCAATTTTAATACTCATCATAATTCATAACATATCTCCACCAATTATTTAATTTCCCGTCGGCGGCTCCGGTTGCACGGGGCAGATGCTTAAACCACCAGATATGGTGCTTGCGCATATCGCCGTTTCCCCACTCCTCGGAATTGACGGATCTCTTTTTACCGGGGAGTATCGGATAAGTATACCAGTCGTCGCAGAAGCTTTCAACATATTTACGGCTTCCCCATTCATAGTCTTTAACACTATTAGGAGCGAAATGGATATTCCCCACCTGAGCTTTGCCCGGCGCATTTTTATCATACAAGGTAAATTTATTCCACGGCGTATTTTCGTTAGCCTCCCAATTTCCATATATGTGCCACATTATCGATTCGGTCCGGTGCCCAAGATCTTCAAGCATGCAATCAACACCTCTTTCATAATTAAATCCCATCAGAATAAAACGCCGGGAGCAGTCAACTTCCTGTACGGGATCCGAATTGCAGAAATATGAATCTTTACCTGCCATAGTTGATTCCCACCACGAAAATCCGGGAGCGCCGAAAAGCCAGACTTCATCAATGAGCCGTTTTTCCACTTTATCGGCCAGGTTGAAATCTTCTATTATTTTTTTATAATCCCCGCCGGCATCGTGAAATTTTCTTGCAGCCCAGGCCTCCATGAAAGTCTCATCGGTATACCTGAATCCGTCTAGGTGGAGCGGAAATTCATCTACAACTATCTTCTCCGCAACTTTGTATTCAACAATATCCCAGCTTGATTCTCGTACATCCTTTATATACTGGTCTATAAGATCATCCGGATTGTTCCAGTTATAAAGCTGCGTAATAGTTTTATTTCCCTTCGACTCTATGACCGGGTTATAAATTATCACCGCCACATTTTTATGAATTTTCGAATTATCATAGAGAGGAATTTCAGCTATCCTCTTTATGTCTTGCGCACAAAGAGAAATCGTAAGTATTAGCAATAGATAAACCGTTAACAGATAAGCTGAATTCAGTTTCATCCCTGATCCTTTTCTGATAGTAGAGTTGATTTTAGTGATGAAGTTAATGATTATCGGATAAAAGCAGAACAAAAAAAAGTCGCGGAGTCCATGGAGAGACGCCGATGATAAAAGCTGTTTTACAGAACTAAACTCGCCGGATAACTTCTATCCCGTATTTTTTAATTTTAGCGATAAGATTTACTCTTGATATGCCTAGAATAGCGGAGGCTTTTGTTTTATTATTGTTCGTAAACTCAAGAACAATTTTAATATGAGTTTTTTCAATCTCTTCCAGGGTCTGGGGAACAATTCCTTTATCCAGTTCATTAAAACAATTATTCGCACCTAAAAAATAATTCGGAAGCGATTTTTTATGAAGTTCGTTGGTGGATTCAACAATAATTGCGCTGTTTATAAGGTTCATCAGCTCCCTCACATTGCCCGGGAACGAATATGATTTCAGACAATTTAGCACAGCCGGCGAAATCGACCTGATATTTCTTCCATACTTCATGTTGAATTTTTCAAGGAAGTGATTTGCCAGCAATTCGATATCCCCTTTTCTTTCTCTGAGAGGTGGAATATTTATTGAGTTTATATTGAGACGGAAAAACAGATCTTTTCTGAAATTGCCGTTTTTGATCTCTTCAAACAGATTTTTATTTGTAGCGGCTATGATGCGGACGTTTACTTTGACATTTTTTGTGGACCCCAATTTGTAGAATTCCTCCTCCTGCAATACCCGCAGAAGTTTTACCTGAATGGGAAGAGACAACTCCCCAATTTCGTCGAGGAACAGGGTGCCGCCGTCTGCCTCTTCAATAAAGCCTGTCTTCTCCTTCGCCGCTCCTGTAAACGCGCCCTTCTCATGCCCGAAAAATTCGGAAGAGAACAATTCCTGCGCAAACGCGCCCGCATTTACCGCTACAAATCTTTTATCTCTCCTGTCGCTTATCTTATGGATCGCCTGGGCTATCAGTTCCTTGCCGGATCCGCTTTCACCCCAGATTAAAACGCTGTTATCAGTCATCGCGAATTTTTCGGCGTAGAGGAAGATTCTTATCATCTTCTCATCGTTTGTAATTATCTCTTTGAAAATATCCCTGTGAGTCAGTTCTTTGAATGAGAGTTCCCGTAAAGATTCAATTCCCGCATCGTACATTTTCCTTGATGCAATCGAAGAGTCAATGGTATTTAAGAGCTTCTCCTCATCTATCGGTTTCAGGAGATAATCAAATGTACCCAGTTTCATAGCGGAAATAGCAAGATCCACATCTTCTACGCCGGTGAGAACTATGGTGCTTATGTTGATCTTCTTCTCGCTTATAAACTTAAGAATATCCAATCCGGTTATTTCGGGCATATCCATATCCAGAAGCAGCACATCAAATTTCTCGTTCGTAAGGAGATCATAAGCCTTTGTGCTCTCCTGAAGAGTCCTGATTTCATATTTCCCCGACTGCAGAAGAAACACTTTTAGAAAGTTTAAGACCGACTGGTTATCATCAATTAAAAGTAATTTGGACATTTTTATTTGCAATGTTAAACTGGAAATCTGATAGTAAATTTTGTTCCCGATCCTATTTTAGATTCAACTTCTATTATACCTTGATGGTCTTTGATAATACCGTAAGTTATCGAAAGTCCGAGTCCCGTACCCCCTTTATTTCTTTTTGTTGTAAAGAACGGATCATAAATGTTCTTTAGTGTATTTTCATCCATACCGCAGCCGTTATCTTCAACTGTCAATACAACTTCGCTTCCCGCACCGTCGTATTCAGTCGTAATCCGTACAAGTCCGTTTTCAGTCTCTATCGATTCGGCTGCATTCATAACCAGATTCAGCATCACCTGTTCCAGCTTATTGCTGTTTCCATTAAATACAGGAAGATTCTCGGCCAGATTAATCTCCAGTTCCGCAAATTTTTTAATGTGCTTTTGAGTCAAAGTGAGATTATTCTTGATAATATAGTTCAGGTCAACCTGCTCAGTCAGCATACCGTCATCTTTTTTTGCGAAATTGCGGAGATCCCCGACAATCTTTTTTGTACGGTTAGCCCCGTTTATCATATCATCGACTAATGTGGTAATATTCTCTCTGAATACATTGTAATTCAGTCTTGCGATTTTAAGATTCCTATCTTTCGAGTAGCGTTCTTCAAGAATTGGGAAGATATCCTGGAGCGATTCCTGAATGATTTTCAGATTCCCAAGAATGAATGTATTAGGGTTATTGATTTCGTGCGCTACTCCGGCAACAAGTTTGCCGAGAGAGGCTAATTTATATGACTGAAGCAGCTGAGCTTCCATCTTTTTCTGGACTGTTACATCGTGGCAGACTTCGAGCACACCTTCAACCTGCCGGTTTTGATCGAAGACGGGATATGAGCGGAGCATAAAATATTTATCGGACACTTCGCGCGCGTAAGATATATGCTCGGCCGTCTCAAACGTTTTTACAGCCGGGCATTTTTCACATCGTGTATCGAGA